>NZ_BAAHAP010000139.1:0-9764 GCF_054777495.1 Echinicola sediminis
GGGTATCCTGTATGACAGATAAGGGTTGATTGTATAAAGTGATCGTTGATCGGGGCTTTTCTTTTTCTCCGCAATTACTAAATATAACTGTGAGTAGTACGAAAAAAAATAACGTGGGACCGATAGTGGGAGTTTTCATAGTTATCGGTGTTTGTGGCTGTTGGTATATATAAACTAGAGCAGTATAAAAAACTGATTTTATTCGATACTAGGTTGTTAATATAGCTTAAACCCAATGCCCTTACATCACTGGTTTCAGTGATTTTTAGATTTAGGTAAAACTACCTGTTTTCGAGTACCGCCCGAACCTCTTTAAAGTAGGTATATGGTATTGGAGGGTAATGGTCGCCGTCTCCTGTGGACCGGGCTGTTTATTACGATCTTTTCTGTGAAAAGGATCTTCATGTCCATCCCATGACGGTTTTTTCCAGACTGTTTTGAAATGACATCATAAGGTGTTTTTCATTCGAAACGGAACAAAAGGCAGCTAATGTAGTGCGCCCCCTCCCGTACATACCCGGCCAAAAGACTACCGTATAAACACATGCCGGTCTTGTCTTTTTTGTTTGTTCTGGCATTTTTCCTGTCCGCATACCCTTCCTTTATTCAGTTTCCTTTTGGCCTTTCCCACTGTGGGCTGCACTGGATTCCTGCTTTCTTTTTTTCCGTTTTTTCTTTTGAAAAACAGCGCTTTTCGGGAGTAGACGGATAAAAAGGACGAACTGTTAAACAATTATTCATTCTTAAAAAAACAGGAATTATGGAAATCACAGGAAGACTGACAGCGGACGCAACCGTCCACCAACTGGAAGATGAACGCAAGGTGGTCAATTTCACCATTGCCATCAATGACCGCTTCAAGACCCAAGCGGGCGAAGTTAAGGATGTAGCCACCTTCATTAGGTGTGCATACTGGATAAGCAGCAAGGTTGCCGAATGGCTGAACAAAGGTGCAATCGTACAGCTATATGGGCGCATCGGTGTGGATGCCTACGTCAATGGTAATGGTAAGGCATTGGGCAATCTCACCTTTCATACCAATAACATCAAACTGGTAGCATCCGCGAACAAAAAGAACGGACAACAGCAGAATGGTAAATCTGAACTTGAAGTAACGGTGGAGGAAACTGAAGACCTACCATTTTAATCCAATTCATCACTTAAACAATAAAAGAACATGTCACACAATATCAATTTCAATGAAGCAACAGGGAAACACAGCTTTTTCTCGGTACAGCAAAAAGCATGGCACGGATTGGGACAGATCGTAACTGACCATCCCACCAGTGCGGAAGCCATTATTCATGCAGGACTGGATTTTGAAGTGGAGAAAAGAAAACTGCTTACCAAAGCCGATAAGTTACTGGCAGGGGATGATGGTTTGTTGGTCGGTTCGGAAGAACTGAACGTACCCGACTATTTCGCCACGGTATGCACTGATAATAATGCAGTATTGGGCGTAGTGGGTAAGGATTATCAGGTAGTGCAGAACTGTGATGCCTTTGCCTTTTTTGACAGTATTGTCGGTGGTGATGGTATCGCCTACGAGACGGCAGGGGCTTTGGGAAAGGGCGAACGCATCTTTATTACCGCCAAACTCCCTGACTATATCCGTGTGGGTAAGGACAGTCGTGTTAAGAATTTCCTTTCCAAAATTTTAATACTATCTGTTCAAAAAATTAAAGGGAACTTTCAAAAAATTAACGGATGATTGGCTTATGAACAGTAATTTAGATTGAAATCTAACTTTTTTTGAAAACTTGGGTATACCCGGATTAACTACCCAAAAGATAGTTTAGGCAAGTTTGGAGCGTAATCAAACAGTTATGCCATGAACGATGTAATCTTAACACAAATTGACAAGGAGGTATTGGTAGATGAAATCGCTGATGCTGTAGTTTCTCGGCTTTCGGGCGTTTTACCTGCCCAAGAGCCAGAGGATGAATTGATCCAGATCCCTGAAGTCATGAAGCTTTTGGGTAGGTCGCGCACCACGATCAATAATTGGAGAAAGGAAGGATTTTTAAGGGAGCATGTCTTTAATACCAGGGTTTATTTTAAGAAGTCGGAAGTCATGAATGCAGGTAGGCAAAAGAACGGCTTAAAAAAGTAAAGGTAGGCCTTTTAGAGTCTGCCTAGTCTTTTGTCAGAAACAGTATTCTATGTGCTCGCTATTTAGTACTGTTTTTCCTTCATGTTCAATTGATTAAAGCCGCAATGATGAGACCCCATAAAAAAGTCAAGGAACTTGACGATGGCTCGAATTCTTCCACGGTACGAATGATCAAGTATTTGATGTCCAAGTATGATTTCATCAATAACATTGTGTTGAATGAGGTCTTTGTCAGTGAGAAAGAAACAAACCGTTACCATCCGGTCAATCCTAATACACTATACATTGAAGCGAGGGCAGGAGGTTACAGGACTTCGGTCGGGGAAATATCCTCTTTTCTCAGTTCAGACTATATCCCTTCGACCGATCCCTTTATAGCCTATTTTGAAAAGTACAGGGCATTATGGAACCTGGAAGAGCATGGTGATTATATCGGCCGATTTGCTTCTTATATCCATGCAGAGGATCAGAAGAGGTTTAATGTACAGTTTAAGAAATGGTTGGTACGCTGCGTGGCCTGTAGCATTCGGAATGATTATTACAACAAACAGGCTTTCATCTTTATCCAGGACAAGCAGAACACAGGGAAGACCACGTTGACACGTTTTCTAATTCCTCCCGAATTGGGGGAGTATTATGCTGAAAATATCTCGGTGGACAAGGACAGCCTGATTGCACTCTGCCAGAACTTCGGGATCATCCAGGATGAACTATCCTCCCTTTCCCGTGCAGAGATTAATTCTCAGAAAACTCTGATGAGTAAGTCTTACATAAAAGTTCGTCATCCTTATGACCGCAAAGCAAAGATGGAGCCTAGAAGGGCCTCTATCTGGGGTAGTACCAATAAAGCTGAATTCCTGACAGATGAAACAGGAAGTGTCCGCTGGCTTTGTTTTCCTCTTAAGGGAATTGACTGGGACTACAAAAAGGACATTGACATCAACATTGTTTGGTCACAGGCCTATCAGCTACTGCATTCCAGTTTCAGATTTGAAATGACCCGGGAGGAGATTGAGGAGAATGAAAGGGCCAATGTCTTTTTTAGTTCCATCACCGTGGAATTTGAACTGGTTCAGAAATATCTGATGCCGGGAACTAAAGAGGATCCATTTATGACCGCATCGGATATTGTCACCATGTTGACCGCTCTTGAAGAAGGGAAGGTTAGAATCAACAGGCAGGAGGTAGGGAAGGCACTTAAAAGATTGGGGTTTGAGCAGTGTTCCAAGCGTGGTCACCATTCATCGGTATATCCCAGAAAGGGATATTATGTTAAAATAGAGAATCAGGGTACTACTTACTACAATGGATTTAACCAGTAGAAATACAGTGTTTTAAATGTAGTAAGTAGTTGAAAGAGGAAACTACTACAGCACACTACATAGCTTCTGGGATTATTCTGTGGTAACACCAGAAGAAAGGTTATACACTACAATTTTTCCTAAGAACACTCCTCAATATTTGTTAGGAGGCA
Source organism: Echinicola sediminis (assembly GCF_054777495.1). Classification (NCBI taxonomy): domain Bacteria; kingdom Pseudomonadati; phylum Bacteroidota; class Cytophagia; order Cytophagales; family Cyclobacteriaceae; genus Echinicola; species Echinicola sediminis. The sequence goes on from NZ_BAAHAP010000139.1 coordinate 3,588, forward strand.
ATTTGTAGTATGTAGTAACCGTAGTAGACATATTTTACATTTTCACCATTTAACAACCTTACCATGAACATCAAACGAGTCAATGAGCTTTCCTTTATTGCTTTTCTGGAAAAGCTTGGAATCAGTCCTTCTAAGGTTTCGGGGGACAGTTATTTCTATCATTCCCCGTATAGAAAAGAAAATACACCTTCCTTTAAGGTCAGTGCCTCCAAGAATCTATGGATTGATTTTGGAGATGATAATTATGGGGGCAAGTTGCTTGACCTGGTCATGAAATTGAAACCGGGCATATCCGTTTCCGATGCTCTTCAATACATCGAGTCGATAACGGATAATTCCCTTTCTTTTCAACCACAGAAACCTTTAAAAAAGGAGCGTGAGCATAAAATAGAAATCCGGTCGGTAAAATCCATTGGAAGCAATCCAGCCTTAACGGACTACCTTCTTCACCGGAAGGTAAGCGTCGAGACCGCATCCAGATTCTGTGTGGAAGTGTATTATTCCTTAGGAGGCAAAAAGTATTTCGGGATCGGAAATAGGAACGAGAACGGCTGGGCCATTCGGAATGCCTATTGGAAAGGAAGCAGTGCCCAGGGTATTAGCTACTATCCAGGAGAAGGCAACAACCTTCATATGTTCGAAGGAATTTTTGACCTGCTCAGTTTCTACGAGCGCAACCAAAAAGAAGTGAAGCCAGATGACTTCTTAGTTCTCAATTCCCTGTCTAATATGGATGCGGCAAAGAAGATTTTGGCAGGATTTCCACGGGTCAACCTTTACCTTGACAACGATATACAAGGCAAGGCCTGGACAAAAAGATTGTTGAAAGACTTCAGCCAATGCACTGACCAATCAGCCAACTATTTGGGGCATAAAGATCTAAACGATTACCATCGAAAGTCAAAAAGTGTTGGCATGCGAAGGTAGAAACGTTTTACAAGTCGTAGCGAAGCAAGCCATGTTTTGGTCAGACCAAAACGGCTTGCTTCGCTACGCTCAGGCTGAAATTCACTCCGTTCATTTCACTCATGGGAAGACCAAAGAAACCCGCAGACCAGAAGAGAAATATAAAGTTTACTTTCCGGATGACCGAAGAAGAGGTCAGGGTACTGGGAAGTTTATGCGAGGTGGCATCGATGCCTGCCGCTGACGTGGTCAGGGCCTGCGTGTTCAAAAACAGGTTGCCCAAGGCCAAGGTCGCAAAACTGGATAGGCAGACCTATGTGGAGCTCAAAAGAATTGGTAATAATATCAACCAGATAGCCAAACAACTCAATTCAAAATTTGAGGTGCCAGCGGGCAGGATGAAAGCCATTGATGCTCTTTCCGAAAAACTGAATCAGATCATCATACTGCTACTCCATGATCGCTAAACAGTCCATCGGCAAAAACTTTATGGGAGCACTGGATTATAATCTTAAAAAATTGGTGGTCAAAGATGAAGGAAGACGTGCTGAAGTCTTGGAAACCAACTTCACCAGTTTGGAAAAGGACATGGTGCAAAAAGAAGTAGAGCTCATGAAAAGCATGAATCCACGGCTAAAACGGAACACCTACCACGTCAGCCTAAGCTTTGGCAAGGAGGAAAAAATATCAAATGATAAGATGTTGTCCATTGCGGATGAGTACCTGAAAGGCATGGGCTTCGATGACAATGCCTATTTTATTTTCAGGCATCATGATGCCGACCATCCTCATTGCCATTTGCTGGCACTGAGAAACCGGTTTGATGGAACCGTGGTCTCGGACAGCAACAATTACAGAAGAAGTGAAAGTCTGGTGCGCAAACTGGAAAAGAAATATGGGCTGCAGCAAGTAAAGAGCAGCAAGGAGGCCAAAGTCAAGGCACCCAATAAGGATGAGATCGAAATGGTGATGAGAACCGGTAAACCCTCCAAGAAAATGGTGCTGCAGCAAATTATTGCAGAGGCCTTAAAACAGACCAATACCATTGAGGATTTTATCCATGAAGTAGAGGCTTCAGGAGCCAACCTTTGGTTCAACCAAGCCAGCACTGGCAGGGTTTCAGGAGTGGCTTATTGTTATGATGGTTTTAAGGCCAAAGGACAATCCCTGGGCAACCAATTCAAATGGAAGAACATCGCAAATACCTTACACTATGAGCAAACTAGAGATCGCCAAGCAATTGGCCAGGCAAACGCAAGAACAACATCAAAATACCCAAGAGGGCTATCAGGAAATGGTCAAAAAACAACTCGAGTTTATGGGATACATTCCCAAGATGCAGGACAGTCTGCTGCACATCAGCAGAAAACTGGACAGACAGAACGATCAGATCGAGACCAATTATCAGTGCGGGATCAAAATGAATTCCAAACTCGAGGTGATAAAGATGGAACTTCAATACCAGCACGAACAGCAACAAAAGATCGAAAAGAAATTTACCTTAGTCATCAAATTGTTGGTGGTACCATTGATATTCTTGATCTGCTGCTTAGGCCTGTTCCTGATACTGGGGAGGTAAATTCAGTTCCTCGTAAGAAAAAGAAGAGGCGGAAAAGGGGTAGGGGGATTTAAGATGGTGATTTGAAGAGAATGGTGAACTGTCAGGTTTTATGGTTAAATGAGTAGTTGAGGGAGTTTAATCGATTTTGATAGGTTTGTAAATAGATTTTTTTTGCTTCTTCACTCAGAAAACTTCTGGAAATTAAATCTTTAACCTCTTTGTGCTCAGTTTTGAAATCCCCTAAAATCTTCAGTGCCCTTGTCTCTAGAATTCCTAATCTTATTCCAAATTCAAGGAAATCATCGTACGCATAAAACCCATTGGCTTTGTAGCTTTCGGTCTCATAATCGTTTTTGAAAAGCCCATCTTTTAAAGCGAGTTCTGGGTCTTTTACATGGAGTCGGGAATTTGTAAGGTCATAGGCAGGACTCAATTGGTAATCTCCTGCAGGGGTTTCCAAAAGGCTGAAGTTTTTCAGGTGGGCATCTCCATTGGAAAACAGGAAATTAAACAGTACTAATTTATAGAAGTTTTCCATAGCTATGGGAGCAGCAGCGGCATATTGTTTAATGAGGTCTCCGATACCCTCATAGCTGTAATTGTATTTGAATTCATCACCATCGGTTTCCTTTGTTTTACCCGCTAGTGTGGCAAAATCCTCGATCCCTAATTTTCTTCCGTTTTTTAATACATCAAACCTTTTGGTGAGATAAGCGGGTTCTCCATTTTGAAAGAATATCAAGGCATTTTCGGCGGTTGTCAACCCATATACTTGCTTGGCTATCTGCATGGTCAGGTGCTCATTTGCGGGAACCTGGTCCACTCTTTCTAAATCTCTAGGGATTGGTTTAAGGATATAAGTGCCTTGTTCACCTATTTTGGTCAAGCGGATAACTCCTTTATCCCAAATGACAGATAATTTTTCTTGGACTCCGGAAATGGATATTCGTTTCCGATTATCCATCAAGGCTGCCATTTCCTGATCATTATTGGACTGGTGGCTCTGGTAAGGTAAAAAATGGCTTGTTTTTTTACCTTCGAACATATGCCTGATGCATCGGCTACTATAAGTCTCGTGATCGGGTGCTAGTGTGCCAGGGCAGTTGGTAATCTTAATCATGGTTCATTTATGGGGTGGACAGTGATGGGGCCTATGGTTTCTTTGTCAGCGGTGCGCAATAAAAGTCCAAAGTAATCAGATTCGTCAATCTGGTATTGACGGGCTTGGAGCTTTAAGTTTACACCTTCGGAAAGCATATTGAAAAAGAAAGGAAATAGGTGTTCTGATCGATAATCTTTTTGGCTTTTGGGCAAAGTAAGGCTAAGCGCAGGTTTTTGGGGATCATCAAACCAGGTCTGGTCATATGAAAAGGTGTACTTTTCAGGGCCTTCTTTGGTTAGCCAGCCTACCAATTCTCCGTTTCTTAATACCTTGGCCCTTTTCATCGATCAGTTACTTTTTTGACAGCTATTGAAATTTCCAGTCCCAGGATATTGGCAATTTGGTTTAAAACCCTTATCGAAGGATTGGCCTCACCTCTTTCGATTTTGTAGAGGGTGTTGATGCTGATTTGGGCCATTTCCGCTAGATCTGGCTGGGTGATGTCCAACATTTTGCGACGCTCCCGAATGCTATTTCCGATCTCATTAATTGTCATTATAATGTGATTTTTGATAAAAATAGCAAAATGTTGATTGTAAATCAATATAAATCACATTATAGTGTGAAAATAGATGTGTGTCCTATTAATTTGATGGGATATGTTAGTGTTTTTCACAGTATAATGTGAAAAATAATTTGTGTTTTGATAATTGTCAATTGATAATTTCAATTAAGAAAGGGGATATTTCTACTTATCCTCACTTCTCACATAAATCAAATGGCAAGCATCCAAAACCAGATGAAATACCATATCATAAAAATAATGGTCCCTTTTGAGTTCATAAGAAGGCTTTAAGTCCCCTAATGTGCAAAGACTCCAATCGTTCAAAACAGACAACAGCTTTTTTGGTTTGGGGTCGATGAAAAGCATCTTTAGGTTGAGGAGTGGATCTAAGGAATCTTTCGGGTCAGTGGAATAAGGTAAATAGGGTAGGATATGGGAAAGCTTTCTGCTCTTTTTTAAAACTGCTTTGGGAACCAGATTGGATTTCGAGATGGTTTTTACCTTCAAGTGTGGGTGGTTTTCCTGTGAAATCAGAAATGCCGCTTCAATCAGCTTGGCGAAATCCTGCTTAAAATTAAATGCATGGCCTACAGATTCCCAGTAAGTAACCAGTCCCCCATGAATAATTTTTATTGATAAGGCACCCAAAGCGGCCCTGGCTTCTGGTAAGGTATATTGCTGTGTGAAAAAATGGGTAAAAAAGGCGGGTAAATCTTCTTTCTCAGATTGGGAAAGGAGGGAGGGGATATAGATCTCCTCATCTGAGGCAAAAACCTGATCGGCAATAATGGTCCGGCTATTGTTTCCTGTATTGAAATTATTGATCACTAGCATAGCTTAAAAGTTTAGATGAAATATGGGGATAATTTCATTTTTAACCAGGAGCTAGAAAATTCTCTAAGAGGATAATTTATTCAAGGCCTTTTGGATGGTATTAGGTTACCTTCTACGATATAGTAAACAAAACTAGCTTAATTATTTTTCCTAGGAGATAGCTAGAGCTCTTCAATAATTATTAAAGAAAATAAAATATAGAATAATCATGGTTACAAAAAAAAAATAGAATTTGAGGCATTTATACGCATCAACAGTAGCCTAGAATTTCTCCAAAACAGAAAGGTACTGCTTCCTTAAGTTTTTCTCAAACCATCGTTTAATCCGAATGCAAAAAGGTTGGGGGAGTTGCGCCCCAAAAGGAAGGATCATACTGAATCCGGAGGTCATCAAGACCCCATCAAAATGCATTGAGTATGTAGTCATCCAAGAGCTATGCCACTTGATCTACTCCAACCACAGCCTTTTATGAGCTGCAATCCGAAATGATTTCCGATTGGGAAAAGAGGAAATTAAGGTTGGAGAAGGCTTTGGTTTGATATTAGGAAACCATATTGTTTATGTATATGGTTTTTAACCGGATAGATTTATAATTTCAGTTCAAACATGTAGAACCGATAAACTTTAACAGCCAAAATAAAGACTGTCCATATGTAAATACAGGTGAAAAACGAATAAAAACTTAATCCTAAGTTATGAAGAATTCCTTGATATTTATAAGATACAAAATAATCTATTGTGATGCCTAATGAGATTCCTCCTAAAAAAATAAAAATGGAAATTATTACTAATAAAACTATCGAAGTAAAAAGAGTGTCAGCAAATTTTATGTACCTTAATCTATTGTGGATATCTGATAAATTATATTTATCATTTTCCGGCAGAAATTGTACTTCTTGAAAAGCTTTAAAGGTTAAACCTAATTCATTCAAAATCCCAATTAACTCCTGTTTTTTCTTTTTTGAAGCCTCAAACATTAAAAAGGTAAAGGAAAATAAAATTCCACTAAATAAGGCTATAAATGTGCCGATAACTCCTATTAAATCCGGATTAACTGTTGCATAAAATCCCACTGCTAATGAAGCTATTATAAAACACCCAACCAAATAAATACTGTTAATTGGAGTCAGGAGACTGTAATCTAAACTCTGTCTGAGACTTTGAAAATCAATTAAAGTTCATAAGATAGAGATATGAGAGAAGAACAAG
>NZ_BAAHAP010000140.1:0-9740 GCF_054777495.1 Echinicola sediminis
CTTGTTGTTTTATGTTCTTTTCCATTGATGAAAAGAACCAAAAATCTAGGCCACGGAGCCTTCTTCAAATTGAGTGAATTGGTTTTCGATTAAGATCAGTTTGCCTCAATTTGATTTTGTGCCATTTGCTGTAGGCTAAAAATGAGTGGATCTCGCTCGTCCACTTCGCGAGCTAACTCATTTTCTTAACGCCTCCATCAATTGTCCCAAAACCGAATGCTCCAAATGCCCTCAGAAGGATTTCTATTAAGTATTTTGTTCTATTAATGTTACGTGCGAAATCCCGGATAGTCAAATAATATCAAACTCAATTAATTGAAATTAAATCACCGGTAGAATTCAGCATAAACATGTTTCAAATTAATAAGTGTAATAAATACAGATAATATTATTAACTTGTGACTCAGAAACAGCTGCTGGACGGCTGTTGGATTAACCCGTAAAACCGAAATACTGATGAGTAAATTTATTGAGTTAAAGAGAGAATGCTATGAAGCCAATATGCAGCTTCCGGCTTTGGATTTGGTAGTGTACACCTTTGGGAATGTGAGTGCGGTGGACAGGAGTGAGGGGGTTTTTGCGATCAAGCCAAGTGGTGTCCCTTACGAAAAGCTAAAAGCGGAAGATATTGTCATCTGTGATTTTGATGCCAAGATCGTGGAGGGAGAGATGCGGCCTTCTTCAGACACCAAGACACATGCCTATCTGTACAAGGAATGGGAGAATATTGGGGGAATTGTCCATACCCATTCGCTTTATGGGGTAGCTTGGGCGCAGGCCCAGATGGATGTGCCTATTTTCGGCACCACCCATGCGGACCATTTGACCAAAGACATCCCTTGTGCGCCCCCAATGGCCGATGAGCTGATTGAGGGAGATTACGAGCACATGACCGGGAAGCAGATTTTGGATTGCTTTGAGGAAAAGGGCCTTTCTTATGAGGAAGTGGAAATGATCTTGGTGGGCAACCACGGTCCGTTCAGCTGGGGCAAAAATGCGGACAAGGCGGTATATAACAGTAAAGTCTTGGAGGAAGTAGCTAAAATGGCTTATCTTACTCTTCAGATCAACCCGAATGCGCCCCGATTGAAGGATGCATTGATCCGAAAGCATTACGAGCGCAAGCACGGTAAGGATGCTTATTATGGGCAAGGCTGCTAACCAACCAACTTAAAAATAAACTCTATGAACCTAAGAATGTCGAATGTTTTTGGCATATTGGCGCTCGCTGGGGCCCTTTCTTTTTACGCCTGTTCTTCCAAAACTTCCGAAAAGGAAACTATCACAGAAGAAGCTGCTCCAGAAAGCACGGGACTTGAACTCTCTGTTGCCAATGCCATGGTGGAGGGTAAAGAAGCCCAGGTCTACACCCTTAAAAATGCCAATGGGGTGGAAGTGGACCTTTCCAATTATGGCGGGGTGATCACCCGTCTGGTCGTTCCGGATAAAGAAGGAAAGCTGGAAAATATAGTGCTTTATTATGAAGACCTGGAAGGCTACCGTACGAGTACCAACTATATCGGTGCCAGTGTCGGCCGCTATGCCAACAGGATCGAAAAAGGAAGGTTTTCCCTGGATGGTCAGGAATATGAGCTGGCCACCAACGACGGCCCCAACCATCTGCATGGCGGGGACAAGGGCTTTGACAAGGTTTTTTGGGAGGCAAAGCCTTTTGAAAATGAAGAGGCCGTAGGGGTTTCCATGACCTATGTGAGCCCGGATGGTGAAGAAGGCTATCCCGGGGAATTGCTTACCAAGGTGGATTTTGAATTGGACAATGACAATAATCTGAGCGTTTCATTCGAGGCAAGCACCAACAAGTCAACGGTCGTCAACCTCACGCACCATGGCTATTTCAACTTGAGCGGCCTCAAGGAAAATATCCTCGGCCATGAGCTGACCTTGTGGGCAGAACATTATACCCCTGTGGACGAAACCCTGATCCCTACGGGTGAGGTGGTTCCGGTGGAAGGGACAGCTTTTGATTTTACCAGTGCCCATAAAATAGGAGAGAGGATCGATCAGGTAGCCGGAGGTTATGATCACAATTTTGTGGTAAAGGCCCAGGCCGATGGAGAAATGACCAAAATGGCCGAATTGTACCATCCGGGCTCAGGCAGGGTCATGGAGCTTTATGCCGATTCACCGGCCGTACAGTTTTATTCCGGTAATTTCCTTGATGGAAGTATCGCGGTGGACGGGGTGAACTATGAGCAGTATTTTGGTTTGTGTCTTGAGCCGCAGACCTTTCCCAATTCCCCAAATGAAGAGGCTTTCCCTTCGGCAAGGCTGAATCCTGGAGAGACCTATCACCATACCATCAAGTATCATTTTGGGGTAAAGTGATTTGATATTTCTTAGCCATGGATGCACGGATGTTTTTCTGGAGAGTCTTCGGGAATCATTTTCCGTCTACTGGGGCTTATTAGACCTAAACAACGTTTTATTCATTACCACAGCAGGGCATTTTATGGTGTTTTGCTGTGTTTTTTTTATGACTGTGGCTTAATCCTTATAGATTCCAAGAAGAATATCGGATGTTTTTGAAGAAATATAGTGTGGAATATGATGAAAGGTTTGTTTGGGATTGAGTTGCTTTCATTGATCTCGAGGCTTTCTCATATTTGAAGACTGAAATATTTTTACCAAATATGCTATAGGCATAGGGTTTCTGTTCGCCTGCGATTTCATTATTCAATACATTATCTTGGGTAAAGCTTTCAATTGAAGGCTACGGGTTTTGGCGGCAAGTTATATGCTCTACTGATATTTTTCCGGCCAAAACATGGCCCTTATGGGGTACCTTTGCCTGGGGCTGCCACCCCAGGCTATCATATAGCTGCCCCCTTGGGGCAGTCACTATCTTCACTGGCTGACATGAGGTAAACGAAATATTATTTGTGTAAGATTCGGACAAATCTACTTATGGGACAGCCCCTATGTCATGGGAGAGAGCCATAGTGCAGGGCTCCGCCCTCCGCTATGGCTCTCTCTTGGAGATAATTCATAAAATATGAATGTTTTAGGTGTGTGGATAACTCGTTCCAAATAGAGGGGCATGATGAATTAGGGCTAAATAACCCTCCAAAAATCTGCGCTTATCAGCCTGCTCAACGGGAAACAGCAAATGGGGTTTGACTTTTTGCCTTAGCTGGATGTTTATATGTTTTCTTAATATTCCTAGTTTTGTAGCCTCATTAACTACAGATTTATGAATTCCATATACCCTGAACCGACCGTCGGAGCCGTTATTTTTAATCTCGAAAACAAGATCCTACTGTGCAGGTCCCCCAAGTGGAATAACCAATATGTAATCCCCGGAGGACATATAGAAAAAGGCGAGAAGATGGAAGAGGCCCTCCTCCGGGAAGTGAAGGAGGAGACAGGCTTGGATGTTTACGAACTGAAATTGGTCAGTATTCAGGAAAGCGTCAACAGTGAGCATTTCAGTGAAAAACGGCATTTTATCTTTATAGACTATACCTGCAGGACGGACAGCAGCGAGGTGGTGCTCAATGATGAGGCCGATGAGTATGTATGGGCCAAACCAGAGGAAATATTGTCCTATGATCTGGGCGGATTTTGCCGGAGGTTTTTTGAGGAATGGTTGAAAAAAGATTTGTCCGACTACAGTACCCCTGTTTTTTATGGCTATGCCAAACATAGTGCCCGGTAAACAGTCAGCGGTAAGTAGTTTTGGTATTTCATTGCCACGGGTGCACGGATGTTTTTTGGATTAGTCCAAGAAAATCGGTTACCTATGATTTATAGTGGCTAAACATCTGGTTGCTATCATCTATGTTTGATGGATTGTAGGCAATTTTTTGGCATGGCTTTTCAAGTCGGCCAAAGGCGTTAGCAGAATGAGGAGAGCACCCGCGGACGCGGGTGCAATATGGATAACCCCGGGTGCCAACCAGGGGCTAGATGTGTCTTATCTGGCCGCTTTAGCAGCCTTTCCTGCCAATGGTGAAAGTCCATTCCCGCTAAAGTACATACCTCTTTGAACAGTCAGTCGCTTTTGGTCTCCTCAAGAACTTCAAATTCTTCTACCCACTATATTCATATAGAACCAGAAAATCATTATCCGTGGCTTATTTCTCTGAAATAGCTTTCCAATAATCTGCGCTTATCAGCGAAATCAGCGTGGAAAAGTTTATGAGTTGTCAGCATAATGGGGGCTATGGATATTCTGATCATCGCCTGCCTGTTTTTTATGGTTATGCAAAAAAATAAGCCTGCCGATACAAATATTGGCAAGCTTAACTATTCAGGGGTTTATTAAATCAACTTATTTTGCCGGTTCCACACCTTCCGAAGTCATGACGATTCGCTTGATGGTGCCGTCGGGATTGTAATAAAGGTAATCGACACAAACAGACCTTCTGAAGCTTCCTCCTTGGGTGGGGATGCTGCCATTATGGTAGATAAAGTAGTCTTTGCCTTTGTATTCAATGATGGCCTGGTGGTTGGTGTTGCTGTTGCCTGCCACCTCGTTTAGGATTCCCTGGAATTTCCATGGGCCCTGGATGCTGCTGCTCATCGCATAGGCGGTTTTTTCGGGGAATTTATACGCATAGGAAAGGTAATAATAGTCCCCTTTTTTGTGGACATAGGGCGCTTCCGTAAAGTGGGGAAGATCGATGTATTTGATCTCGCTGTCCAGTTCGATCATATTGTCCTTCAGTTTTGCATAATAGCAAATCGTATTGCCCCAAAACAGGTGGGCAGTGCCGTCATCATCGATATAGACCGTTGGGTCGATGTCGTCCCAGCTGATTTTGGCATCGGTGGTCATGTCATTGGTGATCAGGGCATGGCCCAGGGCGTCCTTCCAAGGCCCAACAGGACTGTCCGCTACGGCGATTCCAATGGCCTTGCCATGGATGTCCTTATGGCTTACTGTTACAAACCAGTAAAATTTCCCGTCTTTTTCTATCACCTCGGCGGCCCAGGCATCATCAGCGGCCCATGAAAAGGTCTCCTTCACATCGACAGCCGCCCTTTCTTCCCAATTGACCATATCGGTGGAAGAATAGATCAGCCATTCGTGCATTTCGTAGCCGTGATGGGGCGGTTCTTTCTGGTCATGGCCAACATAGAGAAAAACAGTGTCCTGATGGACGATGGCCGCGGGGTCTGCGGTGAATTTTTCGGTGATCACCGGATTGCCCGGTACCGGTGGGGCCATTGCGGAGATTTGCTGCTGCGCTTGGGCAGCTATGGCGGTACTTGCCAATAGGCAGGCAAGCAACAGGTGTTTTAGGCTTAGCATAAGGGTATTGGTCTTAGGTTTTCGTTAACAAGATGACCAAATGTACTACTTGTAAATAAATTATAAAATAATAAGTGTAAAAAAAACACTAAAATAAATCAGGCTGTTATGAACTGTCCGGAGAGGAGGGGGGGAGTTAAGGTAGTAGTTTAGGGGGCCACGGATGGACACGGATGAACACAGATGTGAGTATTTACTTTTAATCTGGTTAATCCATTTTGATTGTTTAAAGGGTAAAGGCCAAAATAGCCTACGGTCACTGAGCTTGTCGAAGTGAGGCGTTGTAAATTGTGAAAATCCATTTGCTATCGGAGGCTATCGGCACCAGGCCTTTTTGATCATCCTTACACTTATAGAAAGAAAACAAATTCAGGCCTGCCGCTGAGCTTTATGGACTGGCCCGGAAAGGCTAGATACATGGGTAGTTGTGTTTGATACTGGAAAAAGTCCTCCGTTTAAGAAGGACTTTTAAAATAGTTTAATGCTCAGCGGAGAAAATATGAATTGGATAATGTAAAAAATAGTCATCGTTAAGCTTTGTGACATTGATCCCTAAATCATTTACTCCCACATCGGCAATGATCATGCTTTCTAAGGTATTTACGTCACGGGGAAAGGATGCTTTAAGTTGCTCTTTAAGTTCAATCTGCATGGAGTAAAAATCCCTGTTTAAATTTTTAAAGCCGACCTTTTCAAAAAGATTGGAAAATTCGGTCAATGAAAGTGCTGCTACATGAGAATAATCCCTGTTTTTTTCCATTTCATTGTATTTGTTAATCTTGGAATCCGGTAGAGAAACGTCAATAACTAAAACCTTCCCTTCTAGTTTACAAACCCTTTTCATTTCAGACAACACTTTAAAAGGATTTAAGAAATGATGAAATCCGAATCTTGAAATTACAATTGAGAATCTATCATCCTCGTAAGGTAGACTTTCAACATCACCAATTTGCCAAGTTACATTAGTCAGGTTATGCCTGGCCTGCAATTTCTTTGCTTCGTCAAGCATTCCTTGTGTCATGTCAATTCCGGTCACATGGTGGGTGTATTTCGCAAATTTACAGGAGACTATGCCAGAACCACATGCAATATCTAAGACATTATCGCTCTTGGTAGGGGATGATATTGAAATCAACTTATCCAAGGAATCACTATGTGAGGCAATTGAGGTGTATGCACCCGCTTGTTTTGAAAATTGTTTAACAATGTTTGTGTTATGATTTTTAGTGTCCATCATTTGTTATTTTAATTTTTAACAAATTTCAGAACTCCTCGCAAAGTCTTAATAACTATATTTGGACAATGAATATTGATTATAAGACAAAGATCAAGGTTGACCATGGTTTTGAAGTAAACGAGTTACGACCGGTGATTACTTACTCGGAAGATATTCAAAATGCTAAATGTGCAAATTCGCATGCACACCCAAGAGCTCAAATCATCTCTTGCAATACTGGTATTATGGAGGTTGTCACCAAAAAGAATATTTGGATCGTCAATTCTTTACAGAGTGTTTGGATCGCGAGTAATGAAGAGCATCAAGTTTATTTTCCAAATAATGTAAAGGTTATTACCGCATTTATAGACGAGTCAAAACTCAAGGATTTACCTACGACTAGTTTCGCCTTCGAAACTTCAGGTTTTTTAAAAACCATCTTAGAAAAAATAGTCTCTTTTTCTAACCCCATTAGCTTTAGCCAACAGCAAAATAGAATAATCGAGGTGTTTATAGACGAACTTTCTACTTTGCGGCCAAGTAAAACTTTCCTGCCGACAAGTCAGGATAAAAGAATAAAGGTAGTATTAGCTGCTTTAATGAGTGATTTGTCAAGTAAGCATACCATTGACTATTATGCAGGCAAATCATTTATAAGTTCAAGAACACTTTCAAGATTATTTCATAAAGAGCTGGGGATGAGTTTTGGAGATTGGAAAATGCGTATGAAGCTAATGGAAGCTATCAAATTGTTAGGGGAAAAGAAAAGTGTCAAAGAAATCGCCTTTGATTTAGGTTATGAAAATGTTAGTTCATTTATAGTTACCTTCAAAAAACACTTTGGAAAAACACCAGCAAATTACCTGATAAAATAAGAAGGAATGCCCCATTTCCACCGCCTTTGCAACAGGGGTAACCAAATTCCAGTATTTGTGATGCAATTTAGTCTCTCATGCGGTGTGACAAGGCAAAGGTTTAAAGATCCTCGCAGCAAACAAGGGCCAGATCAGGGGATCATAAATAATCCACAGATGGACATGGATCAACACAGATGTTTTTATATTACTTTTTTAATCCATGTTCATCATAGGTAGTGATCGGGACAGGTTCATTATTATTCACCTTTCCGGCCAGGCAAGTTGGTAGCTAAAATTCAATAGTTTTCCTCCGTGAACACGGTGTTCTCTGTGGTAAAATCTTCACCATTTTTCTGCCCATAAGTATTGTTTGATCCGTTTAATTCCCCCTCTGTCTTTATCAGTTTACTGTACCTTGAATTGCCGTCCCTGTAGGGGAAAATGCCTTTCCTGTCCAACAGGGCGGGTCTGCTAGGGTACAGGATGGCCCACTTGGGGTACAGGGAGGGCTGCTTTACCTACAGGGAGGCTTCCTACCCCTACAAGAGGCCATACCTAGGGTGCAGGGAAGGCTGATATGTCTACAAGTCGACTCTGCTAGGGTACTGGACGGTAGATTTGCCTACAGGACGGCTTCTATGGGTACCGGACGGAATAATCTTTTATATTTCTGGTTTAAATACCGTGTTTGGGGTATTTGTAATAGTGAATGGATTCATTAGTTTTAGTAATAGTAAAGGCATATGCTTTTCAATACAACCATTGGAGGAAGACTTAATAAGTAATCAATGGCAGGCTTGTTCTCTCAATTTTGTTGGATAAGCCTGGAAAAACCAGATATATAAGTGACGTTGTAAGCCATTTAAAGAATGAGTAAACGTATTAATACACTGAAAACATTTAGCCTAATAGCGATTTTGTACGCTGTCATCACCTTTTATTTCAAATTTGACATCGTTACAAGGTTTATTCAGAAAGGCGACAGTCCGATTGAACAACTATTTCTACCAACCATTTTGTTAGTTGGAGGTCTGATTATTTTTATCAAGAATTATAAAACCAAAAAAAATGATAGTTAAAAGACTTTTCATCAGCTTCATATTTATTCTATTTTCTGTCGATAATTCTTTTGCCCAGACAAACAAGGCAAGTGTTCAAGAAGGCATAATTGATTTTATTACCTGGCTAACTGATTTAGAAGATCATGTTAATGATATTTACACTGAACAGAAAAAAAACAAACTCATAAGGCAGCTTGGATACATTGGTTCAGATTTAGATTATTTAGCTCTTGAGAAAAGTAGATTAGCTGAAAAAGTGATAGAACATTATAAGAATGACAAGTCTCAACTATCAATTGAAATCTTAGAAGACTACAAAAACAGTATTGATAATTTAAGTGAAAATATTTCTGAACTGTTATTGGCAATTAATGAACAATATAGAGATAAAGGGCATGATGCTTTAGACAAAATTCGCCAAGACCTCTACAATAGAAAGGAAACTGAACTGTCACGCATAATCCGTCTAGTGGGTGGCGATGAAGATTTTAATGAAGAAAAAATTAGGGAGAGTGCTAAAAACGCAGAGTTATATGCTAGAAGCGCTAGAAATAAAGTTCTTGACCTACGAAAACAGCTGTTGAATGAATAAAAAAAAGGGCTTACAATAACTAAGCATTCGTGTGGCCGGAACGGCCGAACATGAATGCAGTGTTGAACGGTTGGTGCTGGGAAAGGGGTCATTATGGGGAAAGCTTTTTCCCCTTTTGTGTTTTTGGAGGACTGGGGCCAAGAAACACGATACTTGTGATACTTGTTTGCTTGCAGTCCGGTGGTGACAAGGTTGTTCTTTGTGAGACTTATAAGGCTTTGGACAGCTTTACGGGCTGTTTTTTTGGTTTTTGGGCATAGATTTCCCCTTACACCCTTTGGTGTACCGACGGTTGTTTTCTGATTTTGTCCATCCAATAGTCTGGCGGCCCCCTCTGGTCGAAGCGTGCCACCGTATGCAGTGCGCCGGTCTTGCAGCAGGGGCATTTCCTGAACAGGGAAACGGTGCCCTCAGCTTCTTCAAGGGCCACTTCTCCGATCTGGCAGTCTATAGTGGCCTTATGGTCTTTCTTGAAGGCCGAGGCCAGGATGCCGTAGTGCCTGATGCGGGTAAAACCCTTGGGCAGGATATGGAGGCAGAACCTCCTGAGGAACTCAGGGGCGTCCAATGTACAGGTTTTCTTTTGGCCGTTTTGCCGGTAGTCCTTTACCGAGAAGCGGACCTTTCCGTTCTGGAAGCCCAAGATGCGGTGCTTGCTGATGGCGATCTTGTGGGAGTACCTGCCCAGGTATTCTATCACCTGCCTGGGGCCGAAGAAAGGTCTTTTGCAGTAGACGAC
>NZ_BAAHAP010000141.1:0-9740 GCF_054777495.1 Echinicola sediminis
GGGGTATGAAATCTAAAATTGGCTTTTAAATAAATATGCGGCCGAAAATGGGCGGGGGAGGGACTTATTGTGCGGGATGGGTTATTTATAAAGGTTCTAAATAGGTTGGTTTCTGTGGGTTTAGCTTATAACTAACTGTAAATCAGTAGTTAATGATTGTTTTCTTTTCTTGCAGTCCAAAAGTTTGACAATTTATACGGGTTTGAAAAATAGAAGTTGGGTAGTACATTTGTGGGGAGTTTTAAAAACCGTGAAATAAACTGATTAAAGAGTTATAAATATGTCAATCAAACGCTCATTATTAAGTGTTCCATTCAGATTTTGCAACATGGCGTTGATTTTTTTCCTATTGATAGGAATTAACGCTTTTGCTGCAGATCCTGGAGTTTCTGATAGTGAAGAGGCCGTCAAGGCCGGAGAATCACTATTTAACGCCAACTGTAAGACCTGTCACAAGCTTGATCAAAAGTTTACTGGCCCAGCATTAAGAGGGGTGAGTGATCGGAGAGATCTGGCCTGGATTCAGGCGTTTGTGAAAAACTCACAAAAAGTAATCCAGGAAGGCGATGCTACAGCTGTAGCCCTTTTTGCAGAGTATAACAACACGGTGATGCCAGCTCATCCTTTCTTAAGTGATGAGGATGTTATGAGTTTACTTTCTTACATCGAATTTGGAGGTAAAGAAGAAGCAGCTGCTCAGGCAGGCGGAGCAGGCGAAGGAGCGGCAGTAGCAGCAGGCGGTGTGCCAAGCGAATACCTGACCATTATTTTGGCGGTATTGGTGGTGATATTGCTGTTGATATTGATTGTGCTGGGACTGATTGCTTCTGTGCTGAGCAAGTACCTGAACAAGCAGCCCCTAGATGAAGACGATAAAGAGTTTATCAGTCAGAAAACCGACTTCAAAAAGGTATTTAAGAGTGATGCCTTCGTCATCATCATTACCGCAATTGTGGTAGCCTTGGTAGCAAAGACAGCCATAGACGGTTTATTCACTGTGGGGGTACAGCAAGGATATGCGCCAACTCAGCCCATTGCATTCTCCCACAAGCTCCATGCCGGAGATAAAGAGATCCCTTGTCAGTACTGTCACACTGGGGTAGAAATAGGAAGGTCAGCAAACATTCCATCTCCCAATATCTGTATGAACTGTCACATGCATGTTCAAAACGTGGAAGGAAAAGAGGGCGTATCTCCTGAGATCCAGAAAATTTACAATGCTATAGATAATGATCAGCCTGTAGAGTGGGTAAGGGTACATAACTTACCTGATCTGGCATATTTCAATCACTCTCAGCACGTGAAGGTGGGGGGAATCGAATGTCAGACTTGTCATGGTCCTATTGAGGAAATGGAAGTAGTTCGTCAGCATAGCGCCCTTACCATGGGCTGGTGTATCGACTGTCACAGACAGACCGATATCAAAACTGCCGGCAACGAATACTATGACAAGTTGGTACAATTGCACTCGGAATCAAAAGATGCCTTGAAAGTTAAGGACATCGGTGGTCTGGAATGTGCTAAGTGCCACTATTAATTAAAAATCTTTTAAGAACATTCTTTTCTTTAATATAAAATGAAAGAAAATAAAAAGACATACTGGAAGGGATTAGAACAGTTGACAAACGATCCGGAATTTGTGAAGAATGCAGATCGGGAATTTCCTGAGTACCTTCCAATAAGCGGACAAGAAGAAGGAGGAGCTTCCAGAAGGGATTTCCTTAAATTAATGGGATTCAGCTTGGCGGCAGCTTCTTTGGCAGCCTGTGAAGCTCCAGTAAGAAAGGCCATTCCTTATGTGAACAAGCCGGTGGATGTAAACCCGTCCATTCCTAATTACTATGCATCTACATTCTTTGGAGGTGGTGAATATGCTTCTGTAGTAGTAAAGACCAGAGAAGGTAGACCTATTAAAGTAGATGGCAACAAGCTGTCTCCAGTGACCAAAGGTGGTACCAGCTCCATTGTAGAAGCTTCTGTACTGTCTCTGTACGATAAAGAAAGATTAACCGGTCCTTACAAAAGCGGAGCAAAGTCCGACTGGGCCACGATAGATAAAGAAGTAGCTGATAAACTTAAGGCGGCGGGCAATGTGAGAGTGGTGACCAACACCATCATGTCCCCATCTTCAGAAAAAGCATTGAAAGCCCTTACCGATGCCATCGGAGGAGCGGAAGTAGTAACTTATGACGCTACTTCTACTTACGGTATTGTAAAGGCCAACGAAACCTATTACGGTGCAGGTGTATTGCCAAACTATAGCTTTGATAAGGCAGATGTGATTGTAAGTTTCGGAGCGGACTTCTTGGGTACTTGGATTGCTCCAATCGAATATTCCAAGCAGTATGCCCAGGGAAGAAGGATTTCAAAGGAAAACCCGAACATGTCCCGTCACTTCCAATTTGAGTCCAACCTTTCACTGACTGGAGCCAATGCAGATTACAGAACACCGATCAGGGCTTCTCAAAGTGGATTGGCTGTTTTGGCGCTTTACAATGCACTTGCCAAGAAGGCAGGGGTAGCTACAGTTAAAGCTGCCAGTGTGGAAGTAGCCCACCTCGATAAGGCCGCTAATGAACTTTGGGCAAACAAAGGCAAGTCCTTGGTAGTGTCCGGTTCCAACGATCCCAATGTACAGGTGGTAATCAATGCCATCAACGATTTGTTGGGTAATAATAATACAACCATCAGTTATACCAAATCTGTTAACTTCAAGCAGGGCAACGACGCTAACATGTCGAAGTTTGTCGCTGATTTGGCTGCTGGCAGAGTAGGTGGGGTATTGTTCTACAACTGTAACCCGGTGTATGACCATCCACAAGGAGAAACCTTAGGACAGGCCATTTCCAAAGCAAAAGTGTCCGTGGCTACAAACGGAACCATGGATGAAACGGCCTCTTTGGTGCAATACGTAGCTCCTGATCACCATTACCTGGAATCTTGGAATGACTATAATCCAAAAGCAGGCGAATACAGTTTGTCACAGCCTGCTATATCACCACTTTTTGAAACCAGACAAGCGCAGGAATCTTTCTTGACTTGGGCTGGAGTACCTTCAAACTACTACGATTTCCTACAGGAAAGCTGGAAAGAACTTTTTGCTAACCAGTCAGCGGTCAGCAGCTTCCAGGAATTCTGGGACAGGTCCTTATATAACGGTTATTATTCTGCAGACTTGGCGAGTGAAGCGGCTGAATTGACTCCAGTGGGAGATATCAATGCTGCAGCTGCCGCTGTGGCTAAATCGTACACTGCGTCTAACTCAGGCGCGGAACTGATCATGTACCAAAAAGTGGGTATCGGGGACGGTACATTTGCCAACAACCCTTGGTTGCAGGAAATGTCTGATCCAATCTCTAAGGCAACTTGGGATAACTACCTGACGGTATCTCAAAAATGGGCCAATGAAAATGGCCTGAAGATGTTCGAAGGGGAGACCAAAAAGGCGAAAATTGCCGTCAATGGAAAATCGCTGATCGTTCCAGTTTTGGTTCAGCCAGGACAGGCTGACGGAACCATTGGCCTGGCCATTGGATATGGTAGAACCAAGGCTGGTAGAGTGGCCAACGGAGTAGGTGTTAATGCCTATCAGTTGTTGGACAATTCCAAAGGCTTTGTAAACTTTGATATTACCTCAGGAGTAAGCATCGAGCTTACCGGAGATACTTATAAAATAGCTCAAACACAGACGCATCAAACTTATATGGACCGTTCTAACGTGATCCAGGAGTCTGTTTTGTCTGAGTACAAAAAAGATCCATCTGCAGGACGTGTTCAGCCAAAAATCTATAAGGATGGTGAATTTGTAAAGCCCTCCAAGGTTTCTCTTTGGAGTGGACACAAGTACAGCCAGCATCATTGGGGCTTGGCCATTGACATGAACTCTTGTGTAGGCTGTGGAGCCTGTACAGTGGCCTGTCAAGTGGAAAACAACGTAGCAGTGGTAGGCAAGCAAGAGGTGTTGAACAGAAGGGAGATGGCATGGATCAGGATTGACCGTTACTATAGCTCTGATGCGGAAGCGGGTGATCTTGAAGGTTTGGAGAAGGCTTCTGACAACCCTGAAGTAACCTTCCAGCCGATGATGTGTCAGCACTGTAACAACGCTCCTTGTGAGACGGTATGTCCTGTAGCTGCAACTACCCACAGCTCTGAAGGCCTTAACCAGATGACGTACAACAGATGTATCGGTACCCGTTATTGTGCCAACAACTGTCCTTATAAAGTAAGACGTTTCAACTGGTTCAAATACCATGATAATAAGGACTTTGCTACAGTGAACGTGGCTCAGAACGATGATCTAGGTAAGATGGTGCTGAACCCTGATGTGACCGTAAGGGCCAGGGGTGTGATGGAGAAATGTAGCCTTTGTGTTCAGCGAATCCAAGCGGGCAAGCTGGCCGCTAAGCGCGAAAACAGAAAGATCAAGGATGGAGAAGTGGATGTGGCCTGTGCAGTAGCATGTTCTACTGATGCCTTGGTATTTGGTGATATGAACGATCCGAACAGTAGAGTTTCCAAATTGTTGAAGATAGAGGAAAACACTACTTCAGCAGTGAAGGAGGTCAATGAGGAGAGAGCATACCACGTATTGGAGGAAATCAATGTGAGCCCTAACGTGTGGTACTTCACCAAGATTAGAAATAAGGACAAAAACGAAGCGTAAATAATAATTTTATAAGATATGCAGGTTACTTCATCCGTACGCGAACCGTTAGTTACGGGCGGTAAAACTTACAAAGACGTTACCCATGACGTTGCCAGGCAGGTAGAGGGTAAGCCTACCATAGGCTGGCTACTTGGCATGGCGGTGGCAATCGGAGCCTTAGCTTTAGGTGGGATTGCCGTAGGAGCCACTGTTTGGGAAGGTATTGGTATGTGGGGATTGAACAAGACAGTTGGTTGGGCATGGGATATCACCAACTTCGTATGGTGGGTAGGTATTGGTCACGCAGGTACCTTGATTTCTGCGGTACTTCTACTTTTCAGACAGAAATGGAGAACTTCCATTAACAGGGCTGCAGAGGCGATGACTATCTTCGCCGTTATCTGTGCGGCCATGTTTCCCGTGTTGCACATGGGTAGACCTTGGTTGGGAGCATACTGGGCTTTGCCACTTCCAAACGTATTTGGTTCTCTGTGGGTAAACTTTAACTCTCCACTATTGTGGGACGTATTTGCGATCTCTACCTACTTCTCTGTTTCATTGGTGTTCTGGTACATCGGTTTGATTCCGGATTTTGCCACCATCAGAGACAGGGCTACCGGTTTGAGAAAGACAATCTACGGAGCACTTAGCTTTGGCTGGGACGGCGCCGCAAAAACTTGGATGAGGTATGAATCAGTGTCCTTGATCCTTGCAGGTTTGGCCACTCCTCTCGTACTCTCTGTACACACGATTGTATCCTTTGACTTTGCGACTTCCGTAATACCTGGATGGCACACGACCATCTTCCCTCCTTACTTCGTTGCAGGTGCGATTTTCTCTGGTTTTGCCATGGTCTTGACCTTGATGATCATCACCCGTAAGGTATTTAAGTTGGAAGATTATATTACAATGGTACACATTGAATTGATGAACATTGTAATCATTATCACTGGTTCTATAGTAGGTATCGCTTATATCACGGAATTCTTCATCGCTTGGTATTCTGGAGTAGCTGCAGAGCAGTACGCGTTTATCAACAGGGCCTTTGGTCCTTACTGGTGGGCTTACTGGTCCATGATGACCTGTAACGTGATTTCACCTCAACTTTTCTGGTTCAAAAAGATCAGGACTTCCATCGTGTTTACTTTCCTACTTTCTTTGGTGGTAAACATCGGTATGTGGTTCGAACGATTTGTGATTATTGTAACCTCACTTCACAGGGACTTCCTGCCTTCTTCTTGGGCAATGTTCTACCCAACATGGGCAGATATCGGAGTTTACCTGTTTACCTTCGGTTTGTTCTTTACCTGCTTCCTGTTGTTTGCCAAATTCTTCCCGGTGATCAACATGGCAGAAGTGAAATCTGTATTGAAGTCTTCATCTGAAAAAGTAAATAAATAATGGAAAGAGATACGAATTTTATCCTCGGTATTTATGAAGATGAGGATGTTTTGAAAGAAGCAGTCACCAAGGTGAGGGAAAGTGGCGTGAAAATACATGAGGTTTATACTCCTTATCCGATTCACGGCCTAGAGGATGTTTTGGGATATAGAAGAAGTAGGTTGCCTATTGCTGCATTTTTGTTCGGCCTGTTGGGAACATGTTTGGCCCTTACCATGCAGATCACTATGATGGGGGTTGACTGGCCAATGATTATTGGGGGTAAGGATTACGTTCCTTTGCCGGACTTTATTCCGGTTACCTTCGAGCTGACCGTATTATTAGCCTCTTTCGGTATGGTAGGGGTGTTTATGATCAGCAGTAATCTTAAGCCTTGGGCCAATCCAAGGATTTTTGATCTGAGAATCACCGATGACAAGCATGTGATGGCGATTGACATTGCCAACAATGCCAAGATTGAAGAGTCTGCCATCAAAGAATTGCTGCATTCTTCAGGAGCTTCAGAAGTGAATAATAAAAGTTTTGAATAGGTAACGTTGAAGATATGAAAATTATAAAGTCCATATATTTAGTTGCGCTTTCTGCTGCTTCTTTGGGAGTAGTATCTTGCGGGGCTTCAGGAGATGATCAGGGGCTGGAATATGCACCTCAGATGTATCACTCTGTAGCCTATGAACCACTTACCCAAATTCAAGACGAAGAATCTGGAAGCTGGTTGTCAAACCGTGAAGATGGAAAAGGAGAATTTTATAACAGTAATATATACAACCCTCATAACATGAACATGAGGGAACCGGTAGCTAATACTGTTCCAAGGAATAAGCACGATATGCTTCCTTACAGATTGCGGGTAGCGGATTTGGAAGCTGCTGATAGTGTTCAGAATCCTGTAGAGCTTAATGATCAGGTTTTGGCTGATGGAAAGCTACTCTTCTCGCAGTATTGTATGCCATGTCACGGCGAAGGTGGCCAGGGCGATGGTAAAGTAGGTGAAGTAATCGGTGGTGTAGCCAACCTTACCGGTGGGGCATACATCAACCTTACAGAAGGACATATTTTCCATGTGATCACGCACGGAAAAGGAAGAATGGGAGCACATGCTTCCCAGATTTCACCTGAAAGAAGATGGAAGATTGTTCACTATGTTAAACAAGAAATTCAGAAACAATAATAATGGCGCACGTTACAAATTTTAACCTGGATCAAAAATTTGACTTCACGGCCGCTTTGAAAAAGACCATCATGACGATTGGTGGTATTGGGGCGATCTTGTTAGTCATCGGTATTTTCACCGCTGGAGGTGAAGGGCACGGACATGGAGAAGCGGCTCACCAGACGGAGCACGTGGATGCTGCTGATCATGGTGATCATCATGCTGCCGAGGCGGGACACGCAGAAGAAGCGGGACACGAAGACGAAGGACATGGTGGCTACCACTGGTCCAAGAGATTCTTTGCCAACCTTTGGATCAACAACGTTTATTTTGCAGGGATCGCCATCATAGGTGTATTCTTCTTTGCTATACAGTATGCCGCACAGGCCGGATGGGCTACAGCGATCCTCCGTGTGATGATTTCATTTGGCAACTGGTTGCCGTTTGCGGCCATCTTAATGATTGTTACCTATTTTATAGCAGGGCATGACCTGTTCCACTGGACGCACCACGATATCTTCGTTAAGGGAGGAGACCATTATGATGCTATCATCGATGGAAAGGGCGGATTTTTCTATTGGCCGATGGCTAAAGGAAGCTTCCCTATTTTCTGGGTAGCCAGATTGGTGATTTTCTTCGGACTTTGGATTTTCTTCTTCAATAAACTGAAGAACCTTTCTTTGCAGGAAGATATTAACGGAGGTGACAGTTACTGGTACAACATCAGAAAGTGGTCTGCTATTTTCTTGGTGATCTTTGCCGTGACTTCTTCTATCAGCGCATGGGACTGGATTATGTCTATTGACACCCACTGGTTCTCTACCTTGTTTGGATGGTATGTGTTTGCCTCATGGTTTGTAGCCGGTCTTTCTTCTATCTGTTTGGTGACCATTATGCTTAAGGAGAGAGGTTATTTGGAGATGTTCAATGAAAACCATCTTCATGACCTTGGTAAATTCATTTTTGGATTCTCTATCTTCTGGACCTACCTGTGGTTCTCTCAGTTCCTGTTGATTTACTATGCCAATATTCCTGAGGAATCAGTATACTTCTTGGAAAGATTGAACAGTGATAAGTATGGATCTTTTATTTTCGTGAACATTATCCTCAACTTCGTGTTACCATTCTTGGTGCTGATGACCAGAGATTCTAAAAGGCATACCATCTTCCTGAAAGTAGTGTGTACCCTGATCATCGTAGGACACTGGGTAGACTTCTTCTTGATGGTTCAGCCAGGTACGCTAGGACATAATGGTGGTGTTGGTTTAATGGAAATAGGGATGTTCATGTTGTATGCTTCAGTAGTGATCACTGTTGTCTTGACAGGTCTTTCGAAGAAAGGACTCGTTGCTAAGAACCACCCAATGTTGGAGGAAACTTATCATCATCACATTTAATACGTATCCGAAAAAGATAAAATTATGTACGGATTTCTTATAGCACTAGGTGTTTTATTATTGGTGTCCATCATTTGGATGGTATACAGGATACAAACGTTGGTTTCTGTTGTTAAAGGTTCTGACAAGAAAATAGCAACAGGAAGCAATAAAGTAAACGCAGCACTTTTTGTGGTCTTTTTATTGGCCTCTGGTGTTTTGATGTTTTGGTATTCCATAAAGGAATTTGATAACTACAACCTGCCACTAGCTTCAGAACACGGAGCCGTTACGGATCAGTTGTTCTGGGTGACGATGGCCATTACAGGGGTGGTTTTCATTTTGACCCATATTCTTTTGTTTTGGTTCAGCTATAAATACCAATATAAGGAAAACAGCAGGGCAGATTATTTCCCTGAAAACAATAAACTGGAGGTGATCTGGACAGCCGTTCCGGCGGTAGTACTGACGGTATTGATCGTCTATGGCTGGAAATCTTGGACCGATATTACAGCGCCAGCTCCTGAGAATGCCCATGTGGTTGAGGTGATGGGATATCAGTTTGCATGGGAATTTAGGTACCCAGGTAAAGATAACCAGTTGGGAAGCTATGACTATCGATTGATCAACCCTTCCAATTCAAGAGGTATTGATTTTACCGACAAAAACGCTCTGGATGACTTCCCTGCACAAAAGGTGGTGATTCCAAAAGGAGAACCAGTATTGTTTAAGATCAGATCCAGAGACGTTTTGCACTCTGTGTTTGCTCCACATATGAGATTAAAAATGGATGCAGTGCCAGGTATGCCGACCAGGTTCTGGTTTGTGCCTACCAAGACCACTGCGGAAATGAGAGCAGAGCTCAACGATGAAGAGTTTGTATATGAGATTGCATGTACAGAGGTATGTGGTGGCGGTCACTTCTCCATGAGAAGGGAGATTGAAGTAGTGGAGCCTGCTGAATACCAGAAATGGATGGCAGAGCAACAAACATTCATTGATATGGATCCTTCTTTGATTGCCGATGCTCCTGCTGAGATCAAGGAATTGGCTCAGATTCAAAGTGGAGAATAAGATATTAATTGATATAATAAAATAATTATGGCAGTAGCTAACATATCATCTCACGGTACTACGGCGCATGATCATCACGATGATCATC
>NZ_BAAHAP010000142.1:0-9688 GCF_054777495.1 Echinicola sediminis
CAAAAGGGTTCGCAATGACGCAGCGATCCTATTTCACTGCTTTTAAATCGAACTCAGGTTCATAAGTTAGCTATTGTACGTTACTTTTTTATAAGTCTTGGAATTCGGGTTAAAGTCCCAGTAGGAAATCACGGAACTCTTCCGTGTCAAAATTGCTCATCCCTTCATGCCTGAACACCACTTTTCCCTCGGGACTTACCACCAAGGTGGTGGGGATGGACTGGGAAGTTAGTACGGATGTAAGTCCATAACTGGCATGGACCACCGGAAAAGTGTAGGCCTTATTGTCAATGTACTTTTGTGCTTTTTCGACCTTTTCGTCCAAACTGACCATCAGGAAAGCAATGTCCTTTTCCTCCTGGAGTTTTTCATACAGGGAAGAGATATGGGGCATCTCCGCCCTACAGGGGGGACACCAAGTTGCCCACAGGTTGATAAAGACGGTTTTACCCTTGTAGGATTCCATATCCACCAGCTTTCCATTGAGGTCTTTGAATTTGATAGCGTAATCGAAATCCTCGAATGCTGCAGGGTCTTCAACATCTGGTTTGATCAGGCCTGTGGACAAAACCACGGACTGGATTTTACCGATGACAGCGGTGTGCCAGCCCGTAAAGTACAGGACACCGAAAATGCTTAAAATTATACCCCAACTTTTTAGTTCTTTTTTCCAGTTCACTTTGATAATTATGGTTTGTTTTAATCTACGGCTTAAAGTTATAATTTGATTTACAATCCATTAGTGACTTGGGTCACAATTAAAATAAATTCCTCTGAGAAAACTCTTTGATAAACTTTAAATTGCGCCCCTATAGTACAGCAATATCTTAAAAGTTTATGAATATCAATCATTATCTAAAAATAGCCGAGGAGCTGAATATCAGGCACAAGCAAGTGTCCGATACCATTGAATTGTTGGATGAAGGAGCTACAGTACCTTTTATATCGAGGTACCGAAAGGAGGTAACCGGCTCTTTGGATGAAGTTCAGGTGGCCGCCATCAGGGACAGGGTGCAGCAGCTTCGCGATTTAGATAAAAGAAGGGAAGCTATCCTGAAGTCCATCAAAGACCAGGAGAAACTGACTCCGGAATTGGAGGCGAAGATCAATGCGGCCGAGACAATGTCTGTATTGGAGGACCTTTACCTTCCTTATAAGCCAAAGAGAAGAACCAAGGCGACCATTGCTAGGGAAAAAGGCTTGGAACCTTTGGCTACCAAAATATTTGAGCAGGAATCCATCAACCTGGAAGAAGAGGCCAAGGCCTATATCGATGCGGAGAAAGAGGTGGCCAATGTGGAGGAAGCCCTGCAGGGTGCCCGGGACATTATTGCCGAATGGGTGAATGAAAATGCAGAGCTGAGGAAAAAGATGCGGGATTTATTCATCGATCAGGGCCAGTTTGTTTCCAAGGTCATCCCTGGGAAAGAAGAAGAGGCCATCAAATACAAAGACTATTTTGAATGGTCTGAGCCAATCAAAACGGCTCCTTCCCATAGGGTTTTGGCCATGAGAAGGGGAGAGAAAGAGCTTTTCCTCATGTTGGATTCCTGTCCGGAAGAACTGGACGCCCTCGCCCTGATGGAGAAAACCGTGGTAACTGAGAACAATACCAGTGCCGAGCAGGTCAAATTGGCCATAAAAGACTGCTATAAGCGTTTGATGAAGCCTTCCATGGAAACGGAGGTAAGGCTGTATACCAAGAAAAAGGCAGATGAAGATGCCATCAAGGTCTTTGCCGAAAACTTAAGACAACTCCTGCTGGGAGCACCTTTGGGAGAGAAGTCTGTGATGGCCATTGACCCTGGTTTCAGAACCGGTTGTAAGCTGGCCTGTTTGGGACCTCAGGGGCAGTTATTGCATTACGATGCCATATATCCCAATGAGCCCCAGAGAAAGGTGGCAGAATCAGGAGCCTTGGTGAAGCATTTGGTGGAAAAACATCAGGTAGAGGCCATAGCCATTGGAAATGGTACTGCCAGTCGTGAGACAGAACAGTTTTTTAGGTCCCTTGGACTCCCCAAAGAGGTGCTGATTGTTATGGTAAATGAAAGTGGAGCATCCATTTATTCCGCTTCAGAAGTAGCCCGTGAGGAATTCCCGGACCTTGACCTGACCATCAGAGGAGCTGTTTCCATCGGTAGAAGGTTGATGGACCCGCTGGCTGAGCTGGTGAAGATTGACCCTAAGTCAATCGGAGTGGGCCAATACCAACATGATGTGGACCAATCGGCTTTGAAGAATTCCCTGGATGATACAGTCATGAGCTGTGTGAACGGAGTAGGGGTGGAAGTAAACACGGCCTCCAAGCAGCTTTTGACCTATGTGTCCGGTTTGGGCCCTTCTTTGGCCCAGAATATCGTCAACTATAGAAATGAAAACGGCCCCTTCAAAAGCAGGGAGGATATCAAAAGTGTCCCCCGCTTGGGAGACAAAGCCTATGAACAGGCGGCTGGATTCCTAAGGATCAATAATGGAACGAATCCACTGGACAGGAGTGCTGTTCACCCAGAGCGCTATGCGCTGGTAAAGAAAATGGCTTCGGATATCGGTGCCAGTGTGACCGATTTGATAAAGAGCGACGAGTTACGCGCCAAAGTCGTATTGAAGAACTATGTGACCGAGACCGTTGGTTTGCCGACACTTCAGGATATTATGGAAGAATTGGCCAAGCCGGGAAGGGATCCGCGGGAAACCTTTGAGGTCTTCAATTTCCAGGAAGGAGTAAATGAGATGAAGGACCTCAAGGTGGGGATGAAGCTTCCGGGAATCATCACCAATATTACCAATTTTGGGGCCTTTGTGGATGTAGGGGTGCATCAGGACGGATTGGTGCATTTGAGCCATTTGGCGGATAGGTATGTGTCGGATCCCAATGAAGTGGTGACCGTCAATCAGAAAGTGGAGGTGACTGTAATGGAAGTGGATCTGAACAGGAAACGCATAGGCCTGAGTATGAAATCCGATCCTTTTGCCGAGAAAGGCAAGGGCAAAGCTGGAGGCGGCAAGAGGGAGAGAAGGAGAGAACAAGAGCCTGAAGGGGATTTGGCCGCTAAACTGGCCATGCTCAAAGGGAAGTTTGGGAAATAAACACAAAGCTGGCCGAGTCCAATCGGCCAGCTTTTTTTATGCCCTTTCAGTCCAATTCCCTGAAAGCCTCAGTTTAAAAAACGTCACTCCGATCCGCCACAGGCGGAGCGGGAGTCTCGCAAGGAGAGGATTTGTCCACAGGGAGGCTGTCCAAAACATTTCCTTAGCACTTTCCCATCGCAAAAGGGCCTACCTGGAGCAGACAGGTTCGCAATGCTATAGCTCCCAATTCAATCCTTTTTAATAAAGCTAAATTTCGATCATATGGAATAATTGAGGGCCACGGATGCACACAGATAAACACGGATGTTTTAATTAAAGCCCTTATTCAGCGTACTCCAATGTTGATTGTTTTAAACCTTTCCTTCATGGGAAACAGCACCTGATCCCAAATAACTGAACAACCAATAACCTAGTAACCAATAACCCAATAACTAACCTAGAAATTGTACTTCGCACTGATCAAGACTATTCTGCTTTCCCATTCCGCCAAAAATTCCTGATAGAAAGTGTTGGATTGGTTATAGCCACCAAAGTTTCTGGTGTTGAAGACATCTCTTACACTCAAGGAAAGGCTTGCCTTGTCCTCCATAAAACTTCTTAACAATGTAGCATCCATGCTATAACGGGCAAAGTCCCTACCTTGGGCTTCTATTTCGGGTGATTCGTAGTCGCCTACCAACTGCAGTTTAAAGTCCATCGGAAGGGCAAAGTCAGTGGTCAATTTAGAGTTCCAGGAGAAGCCTTTACTGACAAATTCTTCTCCAAGATTGGAGCCGTCCACTTTGGTTTGGAACAGGGAAATACTGCCATTTAGGTTCCACCATTTGGTAATTTCGGTTACCCCGATAAATTCCAGACCATAAGCTTGTCCTGTGTTGAGGTTGGTGGGCTGTTGATAAGAGATACCGTCTTCTACAGTGGTGATGTAATCCAGTACCCCATTGACATGCCTGTAAAATAGATTGGTGGTAAGGCTGGCCTTTTCATAATTTACCATATGCCCCAATTCCATGGAATTGATCATCTCCGGCTGAAGGGCAGGGTTACCTCTTCTGACACTAAGGGAATCAGTGATGTCGGGAAAAGGGTTCAGTCTCCATGCAGTGGGACGGTCTATCCTACGGCTATAGGTGAATTTCAGTGAATGTTCTTCATTTAGCTTGTAAAGGGCCTGTACGCTGGGAAAAAGGTTAAGATAGTCCTGTTTGTTCCGTTCATTGGTATTATAAAGCAATCCTTCCACCAAGGTTTGTTCTGCCCTGGTGCCCAAGGTGAAGTCAAATTTCTCCGAGCTTCTGGAGTAAATAAAATAGGCGGCGTGGATTTGGTCCTTGTACAAGAAATGGTTGCTGATGTCCAGGTTTTCTTCAAAGTCGTTGGTGCTTTCAGAAAACTGGAAATACTTGTAGTCATTATCGAATTTCCTGAAGGTGGATTTGAGTCCCATTTCCAGTTTTACATTATCATTTACAGGGTGAATGTAATCAGCTTGTAAAACCGTGGTATAGCGCTTTTCATCCGTGAATGCCCTTTCCTGACCGTTTTGGTTTTCTGGTAGCGGCTCGGAGTTATTTCTAAAAATGTCGATGTTTTGGATTTTGTATTGATTTTGGTAGGAATTGTTGACACTCACCTTGAACTCCCTGTTTTTATCATCAAAGGTCCTCTCGTAGATTAGGGCGTTGTCAAAACCATCATCTGCTTCTGACTCGGTATTCCTTCGGACATACTCCAGCAAGAGATCATCGGTTTCGCTGTCAGTCATTTTTGAATATAAGGTATTGTTCTCATAGTCATCTCCGGTATTATATACCCCTTGATAGCTTAAGATGTTTTTTCCGAAATAATAATCTGCACCATAGTTGAAGCTGTGGTTTTTTCTGTGATCGGAATTATCGTTTCTCTGGTTGAGCGTTTCATTTGACTCAAATAATTCTCTGAAGGTGGTTCTCTCGCCCACGCCTTTCCAGTCACGGTAATTGTAACCGGCATAAAGATTATATTTTGCAGTGGTATGGTTGACCCGGGCTCCGGTATTTAATCTGTTTCTTGTCCCGTAGGTCAATTCTACACCACCATGGGTGCCCATGTTTTCACCTCGCTTAAGGATGATATTGACCACACCGCCCTCGGCTTCTGCATCATAACGGGCATTGGGGTTGTTGATGATTTTGATCTGCTGAATCGCGCTGGCCGGAATTTGGTCCAAATTCTGGGTGAGAGAAGAGTTACGGCCATTGATCAAAATATTGGTGCCGGAACTCCCTCTAAGGGAAATGGATCCATCTTCCGACACACTTACCGAGGGGGTATTTCTCAATATGTCCAGGACTGTGCCACCCACATTGGCAAGGTTTTGCTGCGGGGTAATGACAATTCCCTCAACATCTGTCCTCATGGGAATGCTGCTGGACTGCACCACGACTTCTTCGAGCTGTTTGCCTGCGGCAGCAAGGAGTATTTTCCCCAGGTTTTGGTCAGTCTGGATTTCTATGCCTTTTATCTTTTTGCTTTCGTACCCAATGAGGTAGACCTTGAGGTCGTATGTGCCTTTTTGTGCCTTCAAGATAAATTCCCCCTCTTCATCTGACTGGGTGAAAGTTACGGTTTGGTCACTTCCTTCCTCAAAAAGTGCCACCTGAGCAAATAGTAGGGGCTCTTGATTGGATTGATCCACTATTTGTCCGCTGACATTGATTTGAGCACGGACCGAAAAGGATGCAGTTAGGAGAATAATAAGGGCAGAAATTAGCTTAAAGAATTTCATCTGGCTATAAAGTTTATACTATCAACCAATATTAAGGGGATAGGGTTTGGGGATTGTCCCTGTTTTAGATCAGTGGAAGAATAGACTGATTTTCGGCAAAATCAGCAGTTGCCCCTGATGTCCCTGCGGGAGTGTTTTCGATCTGGAGAGTTAAAAGTGTATCATTTTGAGGTGACTGCTGTACTACAGTGAGGCAGTAAGGACGGTCTTGTGCTAAATCATTGCTTATTTGAGACAATTTGTGTCGTAAAATAGTTGTTTGTGTAAACTTTACTTTGTGTGTTTTACAAACATTCACTACCTTAGTGAAAGTAAAATAAAGGACAACACTATGGAAAAGGCTCCCAAGATCAGAATCGTTAGCAAGCAATTGGCTTCAGGCAATCATCAGGTTAAATTCTTCGTGGAAGATCAGGTTCATCCCCGGTACGGTTACCTATTAGTAAGTGGAGACAGAGCTGTAGGGGACGTCATTCAGGAAATCCGGGAAAGGATAGAGATGATGGAGAGGTCAAAGATGGATTTGAACAGGTTTTCGTTTAAAAGCAATTGGAGGGATGACCACAATTTTTACCTTTATAGTGCTTAACTGAAATAGAAAATGTTTTTAGGCAAAAATTTAAAGTATTTAAGGAAGTCCAAGCAGATGACCCAAGAGAGTCTTTCCGATCAGTTGGGAGTCAAACGGACCATGATATCGGCATATGAGGACGGAAGGTCGGAGCCTAAATTGTCCTCATTAAAGATTATGGCGGATATTTTTTCAGTATCGATGGATGAGCTGCTGTTTCATGACATCGAGCAAAAGGGACGGAAAGCCACCCAAAAGAAGGACATCAAGATATTGACGGTATCCCTTAACCAAGAAGAGAAGGAAAATATCACCATGATTCCCCAAAAAGCTTCCGCGGGATACCTTAATGGTTTTGCCGATCCGGAGTACTTAAAAGAACTTCCGCAATTCCACTTGCCGAATTTATCCAAAAATGCCACCTATAGGGCTTTTGAGATAAATGGAGACAGTATGTTGCCTTTGACTTCAGGAACCGTGGTGATCGGGGCTTACGTGGAACAGTTGACAGACATCAAAAGTGGAAGAACTTATGTTCTGGTGACAGAAACAGAAGGGGTCGTCTACAAACGTGTTTTTAACTATCTGGAGGAAAACGGGAAGCTGTTTTTGGTTTCCGACAATGATGTCTACAAGCCTTATGAGATAAGGGGGGAAGAGGTGAATGAGATTTGGGAAGCCAAAGCCTTTATAAGTACTGATTTTCCTAATCCGAAGGATAAATCAAAACCTACCTCTTTGGAGGATATCGCCGACATGATTTCCGAGCTCAAAAGCAGCATAATAAAGTCCAGATAAGTAAGCTGGACTTTACTTTTTTAGGAATAGCCCTGCTTATTTAAAAATGGAAGGATACTCCATTATTTTTTTGTGTGCGCACACATTGTTAACAGCACAAATTTTTGTTTTTAGGTATTGGACATGGGCTAACCGCTTGTCATAAATTTTTATTCAAAAAAATAAATAAACTACCGTCTTGTTTATAAAAATATTATATTTATGACCTTATGTTTATGATAAAATAAGCAATAAGTAGGAGGCAGGAGGTCATTTTGCGTTGGTCATATAGCTTTCAGCTAAACGCTGTTTATATTATTGTTTGGAGTTTGTAGCTTTGAAATAAGGCTGAACCAATGAGGTCCTGTAAGATGAAATTAATTTTAAAACTATAGTTTAATGAAAAAGACAACATTAAGCATTTTTGCTTTGGCAGCCATGATGGCTGCATGCAACAGTGGGAGCAAAGACGCCACCGAAGGTGAAAAGGTGGAGGTTGCTAGCCCGGAAGTAGAAGAAATCAAAGACAATACCTTGACTGCGGCTGAGAAAGCAGATGGTTGGAAATTGTTGTTTGATGGGACGTCCTTGGATGGGTGGAGAGCCTTCAACGGGGATACCTTGCCGCCCAATTGGATTATCGAAGACGGTGCCATGAAAGGTCTTGGTGCCACTGGAGGTGCTGATATTGGAGGGGACCTTGTATATGGTGACGATGAATTTGAGGAGTTTGAATTAAAGTTTACCTGGAAAATCTCTGAGGGAGGAAACAGTGGTTTGTTTTACCATGTGGTAGAAGGACCTGATTACAAAGCTCCTTATTACACCGGGCCAGAATATCAGGTGATTGATCAGTTGGGATTTGCCCAGCCTTTGGAAAAGTGGCAGTCTGTAGGTGCTGACTACGCCATGACAGAGCCGGACTTTGAAGGAGCGGTGAAACCAGCGGGAGAATGGAATGAATCCAAAATTGTGTTTTCTACTGAAGGATCAAGCTATTGGTTGAATGGGAAGAAGACCGTTGAGTTTGTCCCTTATTCTGAAGAATGGAATGCCAAAAAGAATTCCGGGAAATGGACCGACTTTCCTGATTATAAGATTGCCAAAAAAGGTTTGATCGCAGTGCAGGACCATGGCGATGCCGTTTGGTTTAAGAACATTAAAATAAAAAAGCTAAAATAACTAAGTAACTATGAAGAAGTATTTGTTGATTATCCCTGCAGTGTTGTTTTTGGCAGTAGCAGGGATTGCTGCCAAAAAGATCAAATTGTTTAATGGAAAGGACCTGAGTGGATGGACCATCTACGGAACTGAAAAGTGGTATGTAGAGGATGGTTTGCTAGTTTGTGAAAGTGGCCCTGATAAAGGTTACGGGTATTTAGGTACTGATGAGCACTACAAGGATTTCGAATTGGAGCTGGAATTCAAGCAAGGAGCAGATGGTAACAGTGGTGTATTTATTCGTTCTACTGTAGATGGGACCAAAGTTTCCGGTTGGCAGGTAGAAGTGGCACCTCCGGGTCATGCCACCGGTGGTATCTATGAATCTTACGGAAGGGGATGGTTGATCAAGCCCGATCCGGAAAAGGATAAAGCATTGAAGTTCGGCGAATGGAACAAGATGAAAATCCGTGTGGAAGGTGATCGTGTGACGAGCTGGGTAAACGGAACAGAAATGGTAGATTTCTCAGATGCCAAAATTGGCGAAGGTGAAGGTGGCATTTGTTTACAAATCCACGACGGTGGTGGAATCAAAGTCTACTGGAGAAATATCAAATTAAGAAAATTATAAAGTGTTAAGGCCTCGGAAACGAGGCCTTATTTTTTGTTGATTTATTTTTTAGGCTGTACCACAACGGATTAAGTTAATACCTTCATTTTTTACGCCTTTCCCCCTTGCGGGATAAGAAAGTGTTGTTACCTTTGTGACCCTGTTGGACGGACAGGCACGGAGAGAGCGGGAAGAGGGGGAGAGATTGACAGGATTGGGGTTACGGTTCGGGCGGAAAGAAAGTCCGGATTTTTTTCGGCAAAAAGTTTGCGGGAAAGAAACAAACCGCTACCTTTGCAGACCCTTACGGAAGATGTCCGGGGGAATGATTGACAGACAGGCCGCGGGTAAGCATGCCGGGTTTTTGGCCCCAAAAAGAGGCGAAAAAATAAAACGGAAATTTGCTTGCGGGAACGGAAAATTATCCGGAGCTTTGCAGACCCAAACGGGTAAAGCAAAGAAGAAAGATCGGCCTTAAGGCTGAAAAACTTCCGGAAAAATAAACTGAAAATAAGTTTCCGAAATAAAATTCTTTTTCACTAGTTTTGCACAGCGAAAGGGGATAAAGGCAGCCGAAAACGTTCGGTGCCGGAAATGGAAGGAAAAGAAACGACACGTAAGCGATTGCGTCACGGCCGGGAATGCCCGGCAGATAAGTTCATTGAAGTATTGTAAGACGATAAAGACAGAAACAGTCGGTAGGAAAACA
>NZ_BAAHAP010000143.1:0-9633 GCF_054777495.1 Echinicola sediminis
GGTGACCACCTGGGAGGAAGGGATGAAGAAGCTGATGAAAGCCAAAAGCAAGGACAAGGTGATGGATTTTTCTTTTTTAGTAAAGTCGAAGAGGGAGTAGGCCGCTTTGGATAAGGCGTCCTGGTTAATGTTTTGATCCTTAAGCTTAGCCATAGATTTATTTTTGGCGTTTTTTATTTGGCCACAAAGTTAAAGAAGTTTGTAAGAGTTATATATTAACAAATTGTTAATTCATTAAGGATCAATAAGAATACTGATCTTTCGTTTCACAATATGCTTTTAAATATTAACTTTACAAAAGTTAATCTAAAAAAATAACCTTATCAACAAATATAATATCGAGGCTATTTTTCACTATTTACACAAAAAACACCCAATATTAACATAAGCTTCACATACAATGTAAATTTTTATGCAGTTGTTCGGCTTATTTTGTGAATTACTATAAATTAGGCCCTTATAGCTAGAGATATTGAGATAAATGGCAGAAACCTTACAGCAAACCACCTCCCTCAACCGATGGATGATGATCGGGCAAATGATTTTTGCGCTGGTGCTGTTTATGGCTTCCATAGATCTCCTTACGGTTTCCCTACTTAACATGAACAATGAGGTCGCCAATGAAATTTTCATGGCCACCAACAACCCCTTCGTCGGTCTTTTTATCGGCTTATTGATGACCGCCCTTATCCAATCCAGCAGCACCGTGACAGCCATGATTGTCGCTGTAGTTGCTGCCGGCAACCTGAGCATCATGCAGGCAGTTCCCTTGGTAATGGGAGCCAATATCGGAACCACCATCACTTCTACCTTGGTGTCCTTTACCTACATCATGAAAAAAAATGCCTTTAGAAAAGCCATCTCAGCCGGGGTACTTCATGACCTTTTTAATATCATCACGGTCATTATCCTCCTTCCCCTGGAGTACTATTTTGGTTTTTTGAGCAGAACAGCCACCTATGTTTCGAGCCATGTCTTTAGCGCCAGCAACGAACTTTCAGACAGCTATAGCTATAATGTCATCTTTGTCAGGCCCATCTCCTCTACCATCGTTGAATTTTTTCACATCCCGTTGATCTCCTTGATCATCAGCATTGCCTTGGTATTTCTGTCCATCAAGCTACTTTCCTCCACCGTCTATAAAACATTCGTATCCAAAAGCTTCAAACAGGTCAGCAAGCACATCTTTAAATATCCTTACCGGGCCTTTGCTTATGGCATCTTCTTTACCGCTGCAGTTCAATCCAGTACCGTTACCACCTCACTCTTGGTACCGGCCGTGGCGACCAAAAAACTTTCTCTTAACAAAGTTTTCCCCTTTATCATAGGCGCAAACATCGGCACCACCATTACCGCGGCCATTGCCGCCATCTATAAGACAGAGGCGGCCATTGCCATTGCCATCGTCCATTTTTTATTCAATTTTATAGGAGCAGTGATCTTCCTGCCTTTTCCTGCCCTAAGCAAAATACCGGTCAAGCTGGCCATTTATTTTGGTGAACAATCCTCAAAGAAAAAGTATATCGGCATTGCCTATATAGTTTTGGCCTTCTTTATCGTACCCTTCCTGCTGATTTATTTCAATAAAAATGATGATGTAAGGGACCTTGACTTCAAAAATCAGGACACAGAGATCTCAAAGACGGAAGAATAGTTTTGTTTCCTACAAAATTACCAGGCCCCTTTTATTGCTCCCTTTCCCATTCTTGGACGATTTTCACTCCAGCACTGGTACCTATACGGTCTGCCCCTACCGCAATCATTGCCTTTGCTTGGGCCAAGGTCTTGATTCCTCCGCTTGCTTTTATGCCGACATTGCTGGGCAACACTTCCCTCATCAGCTGGATATCTTCCAATTTCGCCCCGGCTGAAGCCATTCCTGTGGATGTTTTGACATAATCTACCCCACTGTCACTGCATATTTTGCACGCTTTCACTATTTCTTCATCACTTAGGTAGGCCGTTTCAATAATCACTTTAAGGATACGGTCATGCCCATGGCACACTGTAGCCATTTTGGCCAGCTCTATTTTAGGCCAGTTCATCCCTGATTTGAATGCCGTCAGGGACCAAACCACATCAATTTCATCGGCGCCATCTTTTATCGCCTTCTCGGCTTCAAACACCTTCGCCTCCGTCATTTGGTACCCCAAAGGAAACCCTACGACGGTAACCACCTGAACATCCTCCTCTTCTAAGTCCCTTTTTACCTTTCTGACCCAGAAGGGCGGTACACAAACACCCAAAAACTGATACTTCTTGGCTTGATCAACCAACAGGTTGATCTCACGGTCGGTTAAGACAGGACTCAAAAGGGTATGTTCTAAATACCTCCGAATATTAAGCATGGTCGCTGGGCATTTCTTTAACAAATTCTTCCAGATAAGTATATTTCGGACCAAGCCTTCCACCTTCCGCAATGGTAGCTCCTGTAATGATCTCATTATCCTCTTCCATTAATGCTGGGATGACCTGTTTCTCCAGCATTTCGCCAAAATCTTTGGAAGCATCACGGGGCAATTCACAGGGCAAATTATCCACGGCCATTACAGAAATGCTGTGCTGTGAACCAAAAGCCGGCAGGGCCCCATTTGAATTCCGGTCCACATCGTAAACAGGATCTGCGATGGTACTGGGCTTGATAGTCGTAGGGATAGAACCATTGATATCACAGGTGATGTCCGCAATCACCGATAGATTGAACTCCTCATTCACCACATCTTTTAGCTCAAAAAGTCTGGGTGCCTTGGGGTCCCAATAAGCAGCTGCAAACAATATTTCACTGGCCTCGGCATATTTCAGAAAGTGGCTTTCGTACTTTTCAGGAGAGGTATAAAACTCTTCCTTATCATAGCCCCCATCCGTTTTCCTCCTGTTATAATCCTCCATGGCCAGCTGGGCAAACACCGGCTCCTCAAAGTAATTGTTCAACAGTTCCTTTGGGCTTACCTGCCTTATACCTGCCTCCTCCAAAATTTCCTTCACGCCGTTGCCCACACGTCCGTTGCCGGTGATCACCATCTTCACGGGCGGCAACTGGATTTTTTTGATTTCCTCATGAAGTTCACGGAGGTCAAAGCAGTCTTTGGCCCTTTTCAAATCAAAAAGCCCTGCTTTCCTTCCATAAGTCCACAGCCCATTATAGCCCCCTACGATCCCTGCCCAGCGTCCAAATGCCACAATACGCTCCCCCTTATCCCGGAGTACCTCATAATCTATAAGGCGTATGTTTTTCCTCAAAATCTCCCGGAGCAGCATCCGGTTATAAGGCTGTGCCTTGATGGTATGAGAAAAGAAAAAGTACGTTTTGTTTTCTATCAATTCTGGAATGGGCACTTCCTTTATCCCCATCAGCACATCACAGTCAGCGATATCAGCAACCACAGGCACCCCTGCCTCACGATATTCCTCATCAGAAAAGGCTCGGACATCACTTTCCTGAACCACAAATAAAGCTTTTCCCTCATAAACCTGATTTAATTTTTTGAGCTGTTGGGGCGTAAAAGCTACCCGTCTGTCCACGGGAATCTTCCCCTCTTTAATTAAGCCGATTTTCATAAACGAGCTATTTTATAGATATTCGTAACGCCCATTGGCTACCCACTGGGCAGATCAATAGACAGGTCTTTGGGCAAATCCAAAACAATTACCCCAGTTGATCCAATATAAAAATAAAACACCAAATAATACCTAATACCAAGCTTTGCTTGCTTTAATTGGAATTGCTAATCCATAAAATCATGACAGAACTGATCATTTATGCCCTCTTGTTTTTGTTGCTCTTTGGACATGCCGTCATGGCTTCTATGATGTACACTACCGTTCATAAAGATGAGACACTCAGCCAAAAAGAAAAAAACGACTGGAAATTAAAAGCACTGATATTTCCAGTCCTATTTTGGAAAAAATACAAAAACACCAAAACCAAGGCATAAAAAAAGCCGCGACAGTAAATCTGCCGCGGCTTTTCCTTTTACTCTTAAATTAGTTTTTAACCAACTGCACGCTGGCAAGTATCTTTATCTGGTCTCCCACCACAATACTGCCTGCTTCCGTTACCGCATTCCAAGTCAGCCCAAATTCCTTTCTACTTACTTTGCCCTCCAATTCAAACCCGGCTTTGGTATTGCCGTAAGGGTCATCGGCCACTCCTCCAAAATCCACAGAAAGCGATACTGGTTTTGTGGTGTCCTTTATGGTCAAATCCCCTTTCAACACATAGTCTCCACCATTTTTATGAAGGGTTCCGTTGGAGAAAACCAATTTTGGGTGGTTCTCCGCATCAAAGAAGTCGGCTGATTTCAGGTGCGCGTCACGATCAGACTGATTGGTGTCGATGCTGTCGATTTCTGCTGAAAAAGCCACTTTTGCCCCTTCAAAATCCTCTGAGGCAGATTCTACTTCGCCATCAAACTTTTTGAAATTTCCTGTCACGGTCGAAATCACCAAGTGCTTTGCCTTGAAGTTAATTTCTGAGTGAGTAGGGTCGATTGTCCATTTTGCTATACTCATAATTTCTATTGTTTTATTTTAGTTATAGTTATTTATCTCAATTCTTTACACTTCTAAACATTTAATGTATATACACATATTGTTTGAAAAAATTTTATCCTCTCAGTTTATCCAATAAATCGTTTAAAGTATTCACTTCCTCTTCAGTAAGATTGATTACTCTATGGTTAAAGCCTTGGATTTCGTCGTCCAATTGCTCCAACAGTGCAAGTCCACTGGAAGTAATGGTGATGTCCACTTGTCTCCTATCAGAAGGACATTCTTTTCTTACCACAAGTTCTTTTTGCTTCAGCTTTTCTACCAGCCTGGAAGCATTGGACATTTTGTTTAACATCCTGTCCTGAATGGAGGAAACGGTAATCGGATCGGGGTAATGCCCTCTCAAAATCCTCAATACATTGTACT
The DNA here is from genome assembly GCF_054777495.1 of Echinicola sediminis. Lineage (NCBI taxonomy): Bacteria > Pseudomonadati > Bacteroidota > Cytophagia > Cytophagales > Cyclobacteriaceae > Echinicola > Echinicola sediminis. The sequence continues at coordinate 4,918 of NZ_BAAHAP010000143.1, forward strand.
GCTCCGGAGAAAGTTCAAAAGGTTTAAACAGCCTGCTTTGTTGGGTAACAATGTAACTGTGGGTATACAATAAGTTCACAATCGCCTTATTGTAGGGATTTTTAAACTCTTTCTGCTTTATGGCCTCCTCCAGCTTCATGACATCTTTTGTTTTCGTATTTAATGTATATACATCTATTAGACAAAAAAGGTTTCAAAAATGTTGAATTAATTTCAAAATTACCCTCTAAGAATTTCCATGGGCGGTTTATTGATCACATTCTTGCCGTTTAGCCAACCCAATAACACAGTTATCGCAGTGATAACCAAATAAATGACAGCAGCTTCCATCCATGCCCAGGTCACCGGAAAATCAAATACAAAGATATTCAGCAGAGCTGTAGCCAGAAATGATAGTAAAATCCCACTCAGGGAAGCCAGGCTGCCCAAAAAGAAATATTCCAATGTATTGATGGTCCTCACCACCGGGGTGCTTGCTCCCAATGTCCTCAGTAAAATACTCTCCTTCATGCGTTGGTACTTACTGATAATCAACGAACTGATCAACACTAGAATCCCTGTAACTATACTAAATAAGGCCATAAACTGAATCACAAAGCTGATCTTGCTTAAGATATCTTCCAAAGTATCCACAATCATCTCCAGATTGATCACAGAAATATTGGGAAAGGCCTTTACGATCTCATTTTGTACCTTGGCTGCTTGCTCATCGGTTTGGGACTTGGTAATCACCACATGAAACTTAGGAGCCTTTTCCAACACATTGGCGGGAAAAAGCACCAGAAAGTTGGTGGACACCTGCCGAAAATTCACTTCCCTAAAGCTCCCAACATAAGCTTTGATAGGCCTGCCCTGGACATTAAAAAGCAATTCATCTCCAAGGTTAATGCCCGTCCGGTCGGCATAGCCCTTATCGAAAGACACATAAATACTGTCGCCAGCCTCCTTAACCTTATGCAAACTTCCTTCTACGAGTTTTTCGGAGGCCACCAACGTATCTCTATAGGTCACTCTAAATTCCCGGTTGTACAAGCCTCGCGACTTCTGACTTTCCTCAGGAAGTTCACCATTTTCGGATTTGTCCACCCCATTGATTTCATCCAATCTCATCGTCACTATGGGCACCTCTTGCATGACCGGTAGTCCCTCCTTTTTTACCGCAGCAATCACATTATCCACCTGTGGGGTCTGTATATCAAAAAACAGCATATTGGGCTGCTCCTCCTTATCTGCAAACCTTACCTGATCCAACAACTGATTTTGAACAAAAAACAAGGTGGAAATCATCGCTGTCCCTAATCCAATAGTTGCGACCAGTGAAATGGTCTGGTTATTTGGACGGTACAAATTAGCCAAGGACTGACGAACAGGGTAAGCCAGGCTAAGAGGCAAAAATCTTTTTATCAGCCACATTATCCCTGTCCCCACAAACCACAACACTCCAAAAGCCAACAGCACAAAACCTGTAAAACCCAAAGCCTCTTCCCAGCCTCTTAGCAGAAACATACTAAAGCCAAAAATGAACAAGGCAATCCCAAGCATCACCAACCACCTCAAAGGATCCTGTACAAAGCGGACCACTTCGGCATCTGTCCTCAAGGTCATGATCGGAGGCACCTTTCTGATCTTAAGCAAGGGCAGTAGTGCAAATAGTACAGAAATAAATATCCCCGTAATTACCCCAAAACCTATTGAGGCCCAGGAAAGCTGCACCGTAACATCTACGGGAAGAAAATCACTGAACACCTGTGGCAAAATATATTGGATCACAGAGCCCAAAAATGCGCCAAGGATTGACCCGATGACACCCATGATTTTTATCTGGGTCATGTATATTAAAAAAGTATCCCTGGAGGAGACACCCAAACAACGTAAAACCGCCACCGAAGGAAGCTTTTCTTTTACAAACACATTCACCGCACTGGCCACGCCCACACAGCCCAACAGCAACGCTATAAAGGCAACCAAGCTAAGAAAATCAGATAGGTTTTCGAATGACCTCCCTGTGCTCCTTTTCCGGTCTTCCACTGTGTCCGCGTCTATGTGTTCTTCCTCCCAGAGCTCATCATAAGGTTTGATCAATTCATCCACATCGGTATCCAGGGCAAAACTGTAGTACCGTTGATAATTGACCCGGCTACCATATTGAATCAAACCGGTTTCTTCAGCATATTGCATGGGGATATAGACTACAGGCGCTACGGTGGCCGTAATACCGGTCTGTCCCGGGGCTGCATGCAGCTCCCCTACAATTTCGAAGGTCACTTCCCCTACCCTCACACTGTCTCCAACCGCTATGTCATATTGGTCTAGCAGAATTTTCTCCACCAGTGCTTTTTTCCCTCCTGCTCTAAAGTTATCTGCAGCCGCTACCGGAACAGTCTCTATCTTCCCATAAAAAGGAAACCTGCCTTCCAAAGCCCTGACATGCACCAAGCGGCTGTCTCCGACTTTCGGAAACGAGGCCATACTGGCAAAACTTATTTCCTGTGCCATTTCCCGCGCCACAGTATCCAGCTCCTGCGCTCCGAGAGGCTTATTATTCTCCAATACCAGATCTGCCCCCAAAAGCTCTTTTGCCTGGCTATCAATGTCTCTGGACAGATTATCACCAAAGGAACTTATTGCCACCAAAGCCGCAATACCGATCACGATAGAAGAGACGAACAATAATAATTTGGCCTTGTTTTTCCGGAAATCCCTTAAGGCCATCTTCAAAACCCATGAAAGTCTATACATACTGATTTTCTTGAATCTTTCCCCCCTTAATATGAATGATCCGATTGGTTTTGGCTGCCAGATCGCTGTCATGTGTAACCAAAATCAATGTGGTCCCAGACGCTGTATTCAGATCAAAGATCAACTCTTCGATCATCTCTCCGGTTTCGGTATCCAAGTTCCCTGTAGGTTCGTCAGCAAACAGGATTTTCGGTTCATTGGCAAAAGCCCTGGCGATGGACACCCTTTGCTGCTCACCTCCTGAAAGCTGGGCAGGATAGTGAGTCGCCCTTTCTCCCAACCCCACCTTGGTCAAAAGCTCCATGGCCTTTTCTTTGGCATCTTTTCGTTTTTTTAGTTCCAAAGGAACCATCACGTTTTCAAGTGCTGTCAACGTGGGCAGCAACTGGAAATTCTGAAAAATAAAGCCTATCTCCTTGCTTCTCACCGCAGCCCTCTCATCCTCTGACAACTCCTCCAAAGAATGGCCGTTCAACTTAACACTTCCGGACGAAGCGCTGTCCAAGCCAGCACAAAGCCCCAACAAGGTAGTTTTCCCACTTCCAGAAGGTCCCACTATAGCAATGCTTTCTCCTTCACTAACCGTCAGGTTGACACGGTCCAAAACGGTTAGGCTCCTCGATCCGCTCCGATATATTTTGCTTACATTCTCAACAGAAAGTATGTTCATTTTGCTTATTCTAATTATTTGATTGACTTTGAAACATTTCAGGGCCTATCTTTGGTTTAATTCTTAAAAGACATTGGACAGGTTCTGAATTCATAGGCAGTTTTGCCCACTGCTCATGCTTTTAAAACATGTTTCAATTATTTAATAACTATATAAATCGAAAATCCTTCTCAATAAGTTTCATATTATGCATAATTTAAGGTTCAACGCAATTATTTTACCCCTTGTTTTGTGGGGCTTTTTGCTCACCTCCTGCGGGAATGAAAAAAAACAAGTGGAAACAGAAGCTGAAACATCAACCAATTCCACCGAAAAATCCCCAGAAAAAGAAAAAAGAACCGTTCTATTTTTCGGGGACAGCATGACTGCAGGTTATGGGATCGACCAAGAACAGGCATTTCCCGCCCTGATACAGGACCGCATCGATAGCTTAAACCTCGATTATAATGTCATCAATGCAGGACTCAGCGGGGAAACCTCAGCCAGCGGACTCAACCGAATTGACTGGTTCCTGGAAGATCAGCCAGGCATCTTTATACTGGAACTTGGCGGAAATGATGGGCTCAGGGGAATCCAACTTACTGAGACCAAAAAAAATCTTCAGGGAATCATAGACAAGGTCAACAGCAAATACCCTTCTACCCTCATCATTTTGGCGGGAATGCAGATTCCTCCTAATATGGGCCAGGATTACACCTCGGAATTCAGAAAAATCTATCCCGAACTTGCCAAAGAAAATGATCTGCTGCTGATTCCATTCCTACTTGAGGGGGTAGGCGGAAATCCCGACCTAAACCTCCCGGACGGCATACACCCTACTGAAGAAGGCCATCAGATTGTGGCAAAGACCGTTTGGAAATACCTTGAACCGGTACTTTGACCAATTCATCTCGTAAACTTTATAAAAATCCTGATAGGGAAAATAAACAACACCGTTTTTTGAAAATAGAACAATACGGCTCTATGCAGTTATGTCTGTTCTTCACCGCCAGTACGCCATGGCATACTGGCGGTGAAAAAAGGCTTGCCCATTTAGAGCTCTTGAATGTCCTTGGTTGTATAGCTAAATGGTTTTGGACAATCAGAAGGCCAGACAACCATTTATCAAATTTTCATTATCCTTTCAATACCCAGAGTAATTTACATTTTTTTCAATAAACATTTTCGCTTCATTCCTTTTTAGCAATTCATTAAAGCAGTCATTAAAAATAAAGTAAAAAAACACAGCGCTGATTATTTTATTATTATTTCACTAAACCTTGGAAATTTTCTGATTGCCCTTTGAACTCAGCAGAAGGCCTAAAGCC
>NZ_BAAHAP010000144.1:0-9531 GCF_054777495.1 Echinicola sediminis
TTACATTTGCATCGCTTTAAGGGGAAAACAGGAAGGTTTTTTCGAGCAAAAAAGTGAAAGAATAATGGACTTCAGGTGTATTGTTCCGATTTGCTAAAGCGTCTTACGGACTTTATTATTTAGAGAGTTGGGTGAGTGGCTTAAACCAGCAGTTTGCTAAACTGTCGTACGGGTCAAACCGTACCGGGGGTTCGAATCCCCCACTCTCTACGAAAGGATTCTTTAAGAATCCTTTTTTTAATGTTCGGGGTGTAGCGTAGCCCGGTCATCGCGCCTCGTTTGGGACGAGGAGGTCGCAGGTTCGAATCCTGCCACCCCGACAAGATTCGGTTCAAAAAAACCAAAAACCCTCTAAATGGTATGTTTAGAGGGTTTTGTTCTTTTAAGGTGATAGGAGAAATAGTGGAATTATAGATCATTTACTATTTCTGGGGTCATAAAGGAATCAAGTTTTAGTATTTGATATCCCTGTTCATTTCATAGCTCATTCCTTTTAACCCGATGAGTTTACGCATTAGTCCTATTTGACCCAATAAATAATCTTCCCTTCCTATACACATGCCGATCATGTTCAGTACATTTTCTGGAACGAAGGGAACATTCATACCGAAGGAAAATGGCTTCGAGAGTTGCTCGTCGGTTACCGTCAACAACCCTTGATAAACCTTAGGGGAGATCTTCTCAAAATTCCGTTTGAGCTGTTCCAGTGTGGGGTAATTTAAGCTTTCATCCAATGCTCTGGCCTCATGAAAGAGTTCTTCATTGGGATCTTCTTCGGCCAATCCCAACAGGCCGGCAAACCAGTACCGGCAATTCACCAGGTTTCCCACCATCCAGACGATGTGATTGGTTTTTCCACCGTTTCTTTCCAAAGCGGCTTCTTCGGTAATTCCATCCAGTGCATTAAAGAAAGTCTGGGAATGCATTCTGTAAGCCGGAATGATGATGTCAAGTTGTTTTGATTTCGGGCTGTCCATATTGTGTTGTGCTTAAAGTGCTTAAACTAAAGTTAAGCAGTTTTTTTTGTAATTGCCCGGTGCGTTTACGACAATCCTAAGGGTAGATTTTAAGTATCAATAATTGATCTTCCAGGAGATGGCCTCCCCGGCCTTTACGGATACTTTTGGCCAGTGGAGAAAACCGGTTACCCCTAGCGGCTCAGTGGACATAGCACTGTCTTCGGCCAACAAGGATACCTCTGCATCATAGGCTGTTGGGTTGGTGATTTGAAGGGTCAGTCCTGATTTATCACTTTTGGTAATGGAAGCTTTTACATGGTCAAAAACAAAGACTTCTTCCAGATCTGTGCGCACGTAGATTCCGGGGATTTCCAATGCCATCAGTGCCCCATTGGTTTCGTTCCAGCCGGTTTTGCCTCCATCACCTCTGGAACCTCTGCTGTCCGCATCACAGTAGGTAAGCCGTTCTGTAATAAATCCATTGGGCTGAATCCCTTCTGCATGGGCATGGATAATGTCCCGCATGAGCGAAGCATACCTTTTATCCTGCATTGCCCTGTAGATTTTAAATAGGGAATCTCCGGAAAGCGTGCAAAAACCTGGTGCTCCATGCTTGTTCTGGGTACTGGCCCATACGGCCCCTGTCAACTTAGCCCCCAACTTTGCCAAGAGGGTATCAGAAGGCAATTGGTAATCAAAGGATACCGTCCAGGTAGCAGAAAGATTGGCCAAATCCCGGCTTTTATCAAGCCAATGCTGCTCTCCCGTCACTTCATATAGGCACATCAATGAGGTCATTAGAGCAGCAGCTGTTTCTGAATCGGCGTTTTGCAAAATGTCAGCACATCCACCGGTGGTCATTCCCCATTTCAAAAAATAGTCGTAATAATGATCGGCCGCCTGTTTGGCCACCTTCATATATTGGTCATTTTCATAATACCTGGAGGCCAGGGCCAATCCTCCTATGGCCATTACCCCACTGCTGGTATTATACACCGCTACCTCTCCTGTTTTATTGTTGACAAAGTTTCCCCATTGTCCATAATTCTTCCAGGTAGATACAAATGCTTCGGACAAGTGCTGAACACTGTTTTCCCAATCCTTTTTGATTTCCTTTTCATGGCCTTGGGCCTTTAACAGCATAAACTGTTTGACCATCCAATAGAGCACATCAGCATTTTTTCGGGTCAGGACAATTTCCGGAAATTCATCATACCCTTCTCTGCCAAAGACTTTACCATCATGATTGAGCGCACCATAAAAGTAACCTGATGCTCCTTGACCATAAGTCAGTCCGAAATCAAAGGTGTGCTTTACCTTGTCACGGTGCAACTCATACCCCAATGCCAGCATGGGAAAGGTGTTCATCATTCCCCCTATCCATCCAAAAGAAATCCAATTGGCATTTTCCGGACAGTAAAACTGATGATCGGCTCCCTGATAATACCGCTTATCGATATTGGCACACATCAAGCGGGATACCTCGCTCATTGGGATAAGGTCCCTTGATGAATTTGGACCCGTTACGGACTTCCTAACACTCATGAATTCATTCATAAAGGCAGCTAGATCTGCGGCCGGAAATTTATACAGCCTAAAACGGAGCCTTCTCTCCTCCCCAGCCTTCCAGCTAATGCCTCTGTCGGGACTTTTGCTAAAACCTATAAATTCAGGCTTTTTTTCCCTTACCCCCGGAGCATTGATCACCAGGGAGGCTCTTGTCCTGTTGGAGCTTTCTTCCACGATAAAGCCATGGTCAATAATTTCTTCACCATAAGAGATCCCCTGCTCGGCTAAAACAATAAAGCCCGTTTTGTTTTCCCTATCATATACACAGATGGCAGGCGTGGTGGTATTGCTGGTATTTACTTCAAGACGGGACAGCTCATTGTCCTTAGGGGACAATTGAGGTACAGATGCAGTGGTAAGCGGGAGGTCTTCCTTATACAGCTCACTCCTGTCAAGTCCTGCGGCATATGCCCTGTTTACGATGCGGTTCCGGTTACCGTTATAGACCGCTCCGGGAATCATCACATAGTTATTTGAATTCCAGTCAAATAAATCAAAGGCCAAGGCCATCCCTGAAGAAGCTTTTTCCCCTTCCTTTAGGCGAATCCTTAGGTCAAGGTCAATGGCCTCTTTATCTCCCCTTACTTTATGAGCAGCCAATTCATATTCAAAATTTTCAGGATTTCCATTTTTCCCCATAGGCTCCATCAATTTCCAATCGACTAAAGATGCTTCATCGTATTGACAGCTCAAAACCCGGAATCCCCAATCAGGATTATCCAAAAAACCTTCTAATTGCTGGTTTTTGCTTCTTTGGCTATTATCACTTGGCAGCCAGGACTTTGATTGCGCAAGGCTACTTTCCATAACCATCCACATCAAGAACAGGTATAGAATAGCAATTTTATTTCTCATTTTAATTTTTTTTACGATTATCCGTAATTACACCATTAAATTTATTTCTCACGGAATCCACAGAATTACACGGAATTAAAAATCTTTTCTGCGGGTTTCTGTGTATTCTGTGAGAGATGGTTTGCTAATTTAGAGCTACTGGTGTCTTTGCGGATATACATATAATTTTTTCGTTAATAATTTGAAATCAAGGACCATTTCAATTTTTCGGACCTCCGTTCAATACTGGTCAGTTCTTGGGCAGAGGGAGCTAAAGCAAGGGAAATATGATAGATTCATTGACTGGATTCTCTTTACAAGGATCGCTTGCGATTGCTTTATGGCTTACATTACTCCAAATAGCATTCAAATAGGAAAATGCGCATAAATAGAAAAAAGCAATGGCCAATAACAAAAGTAAAATGCGCCTTTTTTGGCTCTTATTTAATTCCATACTGGTTTCACAATTCCTGTAAAACGAACTTTTATCCTATTCACTTACCCAAGCTCTGGTACTTTTTTCTAAATCGTTTAAAAGGATTAGAGCTGTCAAAAGACAACCCCAATCCTGGACGTTTTAGTGGTTATATTTTTATCGTCTATTTACAGATTATTTGCTATTTCAATATCCCTCAGCTCTGGTCAAGATCCTTTCATTGGTCCATTTATCAGCGACCAACTCATACAGTTTCCACGTATTTTTATCGGCTTCTTTCAGCCTCCAGCTTCTCTTTGGATCCACCAATAATCTTTTGAGATCATTAGGGAAAGCATTGGCAGACCGGGCGTTTTCCCAAGTACGGATTACCTCAAATATGGCCTCCTTTTGGGGACAGCTTTCCACATCTTTTTGGTTAAGCACCAAGCTATAAGTGGAGCCCACCCCTACAGAAACAGCCTGAATATGCTCGTACTCTTCTACCTTGGAATCTGCTTTGATCCTAAAGTTGGCCCCCATTCCCACCGGGAAGAAATTAGCGTAGGTAACGTCACGCAGATCCTTTCCTTGACTGGTAGTACTGCCCCACTCCCGGGTACTGGCATCGTATAAGTTGGTTCCCCCACCCACATTCCAAATACTTTGATAATGCCAGGAACCCTCAGAGAGCGTGGCTCCGGTGAACCTGATAAGCGGAAGTTGCAGTTCTTTAGCACGCTCAAACATGGTTCGGAAAAAACGCTTGGTGGAATAATAGCCGTGACCGTTGTGGAACAAAAACTCCTGCCCGTCAAAATCATAGTAGGCCAGTCCATTGACAGCACACACTTCTGCGTAATACTTGGCGATTTCATCCTGTAGCTGCAGGTTGGGAACCACGCCTGTATAGCCCCAGCCGACAGTCACCTGGAGTTTATAGATCGTGTCATTTTTTTGATGGCTTGATTTTTCGGTATTCCAGTAACCCCGAGTTACGTTGAGCAAGCGGTAGGGAGCAGTCTCGGAAACCCCCATATAGTGGATCAGTTCTTTACCAATCTTTACCATGTTTAACTCCTTGGTATGACCTTCCCAACTACCAATTTCCTCCAAATAAGTAGGGTCATCCACATAAATCAAGGTATCATTAGGATCAATGTCCTTGGCCAATAAACGTTTCTGCTGATACCAAATGCTGTCACTGGGAACAGGACTCACGTCTTTGGTCCCAGGTGCCAAAGAATTGGTAATGGTGGTTCTTCCTATTGTGAGCCCATGCTCAGCAGCCATCTCCGCATATTCTTTGTGGGACTTGTCCCCTGATTTCATTTTTATGGGCTTCTTCTCAAAATCTTTTCCATCTATATATCCTTCATTTCCTCGGTCCGGCCTTAAAAAGCCCTGATCGTACAGGCTTATCGTTTTAAAACCAAGCCTCTTGGTGTAAGCAATCAGGCTATCATACTGCCCCCCATTGGCCCAGGCATCCGGGACAAAGGCCGCAGGATCTTTTACCCATTTACCATCAATGGTTGGATAGGGCAATCCTTCATCCAGCACAATGGTTTGGATCACGTCCATCAAAGCGATGTCATCAGGGCTTCCCCAAAGGGCCACTGACGAACCGATAAAATCCACTCCAGGTACAGGCTGAACCTGCAAATGGTTGGGAATATTCGCTTTCATATTGGGTATTAAGGAAAAATATACCTCTCTTTCCCTGTCCCTATCCCTTGAATGATAGGCGATGGATATCCTACCCTTTTCGTCCACAATGGCAGCATTGCCGTACATGATTCTATAGTAAGGTTCTTTATGGGCATAAAAAGCCACATCACTAATCCCGTCGCCCCCAAGGGTAAAAATCTGGCCTTCATGAAGATGATCAGGCAAGGGGTATGCTACAGAATCATGGGAATGGATGATGTACTGGAATGGAGCAGCATCACCGACAGTGGTGGACAAGCCTCCCAAGGTATTATCGTCAAGAGCCAACATGCCTATGGCATAGTTCACCGCTTCACTGGTGTCGCGGGCCACACCAATGATTTCGCCCATAAGGTTGGTAATAGAGGTATGGTAGGTACCCCATTCTATATCATCTATCCCTTCCTGAGGTGTAAGTGATTGAAGGGTAAGCTTGAGGTACTTCTTTTTCTCCTCTACACTGATCACCGCTACCGAGCCATTTTCATAGCTTAGTTCAATAAGATGATCCTTCTTTCTGTAATCTGCCTTTATAGGCTCATAATATTTCTCCTTTTCCTCGTCATACAGCCGCATCAGCGGAGAAGGTTTGTCTGCAGGGCTGAATTCACGGGAAGGTGTCACCGTGATATTTTTCATGCTGTTGATAAACCCTTTTTCATCAATCTGAATCTTAAAGTAATCACTACTCAACTCCACCTCTTTGTTGGCCGAACAGCTAAGCTGGCTGATCACTAAAATCAGCAAACTTGCCAGACCCAACCTGTAATTATTCACAATTCTATTCATTGGTTTAATTTTCACCTTTTGTTTTTATTTTACGCTGTATTATAAGCTGATGCGTTCCTACGCCAGTTGCTGTTCAATGGAAAGAAGAGGCAGAACACCTATTGGCGTCCCACCTCTTTGCTCTCACCCTAACTATTATTGTAATGGATCAAAAGTCCCGTTATCCCATCCCTGTGTCTGTTCCAAATTGGAATTTTGGCTCAGGTGTACCTGAGGAATCGCATAGAAATAATACTCCTCCTTTAAGTTGAACTGTTCCCCTTCAAGAGTCTCTACATCAAAGACAGTATAGGTAAACTGATCTGCAAAATCATTCACATCATCAGTACCATCCGGTCCCTGGTTTACATCATCAACCATGATTCTCAAACCATGACGAACTTTAAGGTCATTCAGGTAATCAAATCTTCTCCAGCGTCTAAGGTCATCAAAACGCTTTCCTTCGAAGGCCAGTTCTACAAATCTTTCCTTCATGATGGTTTCACGGAGCATGTCTTTGTCGCTTTCGGCGATGCCGTAGTTACCACTGCCTTCTTCAATACCGGCTCTTTCCCTGATTTGGTAGAGCATGTCAAGGGCCTCTGTGGTATGGCCTGCTTCATTGGCCGCCTCGGCATAATTCAGCATTACCTCCGCCAACCTTATTTCGATCCAGTCAACCTCGCATAAATCGACAACAGAACCGTGCAAGCTTTTATCCAAGGCCTTTGCACGATAAAAACCTGTCCATATATTTCCCCTGGTGCCATATTTATATTCTTCGTAGGGGCGCTCAGTTCCATTGTCATTATAAAAATAAGACCACAAATAATCACCATCCAACTCAGGAAGGCCGTAGTCACTGCCCGGATAGGCAATGGTGGCATAAAATCGGTCATCCCTATTCTGCCAAAAACCTTCATAGCCTCCCGCAGGATCAAAGTCAGAACCATCTTTCATTGGAAAGGCATTGACCAATTCCAAAGAGGGGCGGTCTCCTCCTACTGCATCTTTGGTGGCGTAAAGCGGTCTCATAATGTTTTGATTATTGGTATGACCAGGGTTGAAATACCTGTGAACCATCACTGTTTCACTGTTTAGCTCCGAAAACCAAATACCGGCAAAATCATGATGCAGGGCCTTTCCTTGTCCCTTTAGGAAATCATATGCTTCCTTATTGGCATCATAAGCTGCGGCCCATCTTGTCATATCATTGCTTGGGTTAAACTGGGGGCTGGCATAGTGCAAAAGCACTCTCCCTTTTACCGCCAGTACTGCGCCCTTATCAATCCTCCCGTAATTGGCTCCCGTCCATTTGTCCGGTAACATTCCGGCAGCATCGTCCAGGTCTTTTACAATCTGTGCTATACACTCTGAAGTCTTGTTCCTACTTACTTTAAGCGCATCACCGTCTTCACGGTTTTGCACCTCTAGCACCAGGGGAACTCCTCCGTAATTTTTGACCATTCCAAAGTAAGCCCAAGCTCTCCAAAAAAGGGCCTGTCCCTTAAGCACAGCCACTTCATCACTGGCCAGTGTCCCGGTTTCCACCTGTTCCAATAGGATATTGATTTTTCGGATATCCCCATAAGGCCAATAATTGACCGAATTGGTAAGCAACTGGCCTTTCAGGACAGCATTCATGTTCTGTCCGTTTGAGCTAGGGGATTCATCCGAGTTCTGTCCAGAATTGTAATTCCATCCCGGCATAAATGTCGCGTACAGGTTATCTACATAAGCCTGGGCCAAACCAAAGTCATTCCAAACATCGTCAGGATTGATAGCGGTAAGGTTTTCCTTATCGAACACTGAATTACAGCTAAACAATAAGGATCCGACCAATAATAAACTTAATATTTTCGATTTCATATTGCTATTCATTTTTTGTTAAAATGTAAGGCTCATCCCCCCGGTAAAGCTTTTGTTAATCGGGAAAGTACCCGCATCTCCTAGCTCTGGATCGTACACTTTAAATTGGGAGAGGGTCAATAAATTGGTGCCGTTTACAAAGAATCTTGCATTGGAAAGGCCGATAGCATTTACCCATTTCTGAGGCAGGTCATACCCTATGTTCAGGTACTTCAGGCGTGTAAAATCCCCTTTTTGGTAATAAAAATCAGACCCGGCCCTGTTTTGCCAAATATCATGATTGGGTACGGGCTTGGTAGCAGTAAGTGCTGTTTCCGGTGTCCAGGAATCCGCCCAAAAATCGTACACACGGGTCCAAGGGTACGGAGCCTGGACATTCGGGAATTTATAGAACCCGGCCATTCCTTGGAAGAGCGCTTCTACGGAGAAGCCTTTCCAGCTAAAGCCAAGGTTAAGCCCATAAGTGGTTGGTGCGCCACTGTGGTCATACAATACCACCTTGTCCCAATCATCGATTTTATTGTCGGGTTCACCGGTTGGACCGGAGAGGTCTTGATAGTTGATCCAGCCCAGTTGCGGAACAGCCCCGTAGATGGTATAGCCCTCAGGTAGGGCGTCCAGGTCCTCTTGGGTACGGAGCAATCCATCACTCTTTAGTCCGGAGATAAAATCCAAGGTCCTGCCTATCCGGTCTTCAAAAGGCCTGACACTTTCTGCCTGATCCCAGGTCACAACCTTGTTGGTTCCATAAGTGAAGTTGCCGTTGACAAAATACTTGAAACTCTTGCCAATGCTGCCATTATAGCCCAGTTCCAATTCTATACCTCTAGAATTTACTTCCCCATAATTTTCCGGTGGCATGTTGGCGCCAAATGTAGTCGGAATAGACTGGATCCTTGATCCCAGGATGTCAAAGGTGTTTTTGAACCAGTACTCGGCACTGATGTTGAAATTGTTAAATACTACCGCGTCCAAACCAAGGTTATAAGTCCGGGATTTTTCCCAGGTCACCATCGGGTTTACCAAGCCTCCATAAGAAATTCCCTTGGTTGATTTAGGGTTTTCTCCAAAATAGAATCCGGAAGCTGCACTATAGGTTTCTAGCCATCTCCAAGGACTGAGGTTGTCATTACCCAGTACTCCCATAGAGCCTCTGAATTTCAGAAAATTGACGGCGTCCGAATCAAAGAAAGATTCTTCGGAAACCACCCACGCAGCAGAAACCGCGGGAAATAATCCCCATCGATAATCAGGCCCAAAGTTCAAGGATCCATCATAGCGGAAGGAAGCGCTGACAATGTACTTATAGTTATAATCATAAGTGGCCCTACCAATATAGGATAAGCGCCCAAACTGTGATTCATTGCCATTGAATCTGGAATCCTCCGCATCGCCACTGGTGGCAAA
>NZ_BAAHAP010000145.1:0-9373 GCF_054777495.1 Echinicola sediminis
TGAGCTTAATTTCTTTAAAGAAGACAAGCCGCTAGGAACAGCTGGAAGTTTACACCTTTTGAAGGGAAAACTAAAAGAAACATTTTTTGTGTCTAATTGTGATATTTTGATAGATGAGGATTATAGTCAGATTTTGAAATACCATAAAGAAAATCGCAATGAAATTACTTTGGTGCCTGCATTAAAGCATATTAGCATACCTTATGGAACGATAGAAACAGGCGAAAATGGGGTGTTAGAAAATATGGCCGAAAAACCTAATTGGACGATTAAGATCAACGCGGGTTTGTATGTACTGGAACCTTCCTTGATTGATGAAATACCTGAAAACGAATTTTTTCATATTACTCATTTGATTGAAAAAGTAAAAAAGAGGAATGGAAGAGTGGGGGTTTTTCCAGTGAGTGAAAAATCTTGGAAGGACATAGGGGAATGGGATGAGTATTTGAGAAGCAAAGATGAGTAAGATAGACCTGTTAATTATAGGTGATGCATATCACCAGTATAATATTAATTTTTGCAAGTGGTTAAAAAAAGAAGTTCCTGAAATTCAGGTTTCGATTCTCAGTACATTTCCTGAAAGGAATGGAGTGGACATATCTCATGTTTACCATGACATTAATTTCATTTCGACAAATAATTCCATTTTTGAAAAGTTACCGGGATGTGGAAGTTTGGTAAGAATTGTTAAGACCTTATCGGTTCTAAGGAGGAAGCAGCTTGGAAAGGATGCTATCTTAATTCATTATGTGAAACCATGGATTTCCCTGATTAGCTTTTTTTTGAAGTCTAATACGAATAAATTAGTATCGGCACTTTGGGGAAGCGATTTTTATAAGTGTAACAAAAAGCAAAAACTTAACTGCTTATTTAAGCATTCAGATCATATTATCATAGGATCTCCCGTGATGAGAGACGATTTTGTAAAGGAATTTCCCAAAACACTACCTAAAATTTCTATTTGCTATTTTGGTAATCAGCCAATTGAAGTTTTGCGTGAATTTAAAAATACTGGCGTAAAAAAATCGGATAGTAGAGGAAAGTTTGGCATTAATGACCATAAGATAAATATTACAGTAGGACATAATGGAGGACAAATCCATCAGCATCTTGATGCTATTAAAGCCATTTCCAAAATTGACGCAAACTTCTATCCAAAAATAAGAGTGATTTTGCCCATGACTTACGGTGCGGAGCATGCTTATTTGGAAGAGGTGAGAAGGCTGTGCTGTGACATGCCGTTTGAAAGCCTTATTTTAACGGATTTTATTTCAGAAGAAATGGTTGCCCATTTGAGAAATTTAACGGATGTGATGATTAATGTAATGATTAATGATGCATTTAGTGGGTCGATGAGGGAGGTATTATATTGTGGAGGTTATGTAATTGCCGGCAGTTGGTTGCCATATGGATTTTTACGTGAGCAAGGGGTCTTTTTTGATTCCGTTGATAGCATTGACAACCTGACATTTAAATTGGAAGATGTATTAAAATGCGGTATGGAAAGCACCCATGACCGATGCAAGGAAAATGCAAAGGTTATTTATTCTTTTTCAAGCTGGTCTAAAACAATTGAGGGTTGGGCTCAAATAATTAGGAGAACAGAAAGGTGAGTTTAGTAGAGAAGGCTTCTAAGGGAGTAAAATGGACCTCAATTGGGACTATAGGTAGATCCTTATTTCAACTTTTGCAAATTAGTGTATTGACCAGGTTTTTGCCCAAGGAGGCTTTTGGCTTGGTTTCCATGGCTCTTATAGTGATCAATTTTTCCAATATTTTTCTTGATATGGGGCTAACCTCGGCCATTTTACACCACCAAAAGATTTCAAAAAAAGAATATAGTAGTCTCTATTGGCTGAATATATTCATTGCCATTGGCTTATTTTTAATTATTTGGGCCTCAGCTTCACTTGTTGCTGATTTTTACGGTGAGCAAGAGTTAACTGTTATCATACCCATTTTGGGGATGAATATCCTTTTTATTGCGATAGGGAGACAGCATAGAACAACGATGCAGAAACATTTTTTCTTTAAATCAATAACATTGATAGAATTGTTTTCTTTTTTCATAGCCTTAATGGTGGCTCTGGTTTTGGCAATGAACGATTATGGCGTTTACAGTTTGGTTTATTCCACATTGACGGCATCCTGTCTTTCGAATTTTTTCTTTTTTATGGGCAATATCAAAATGCATCCCATTAGCTTTTATTATAATTACAGGGATACAGTTCCTTTTTTGAAAATTGGAGGGTTTACCATGGGAAGTTCTGTGATGGATTTTTTTTCGAGGGAGATGGATGTTCTGATTATTGGGAAAACATTAGGAGCAGAAAGTTTAGGGGTATATACACTTTCAAAACAAATTGTAATAAAAATATACTCATTAATTAACCCTGTAGTTTTGACAGTGTTTAACCCATTGTTTTCTTCTATTCAAACAAGGAAAGAAAAATTGAGGGAAGTTTATCTTAAATTGATTCATACTCTCACATTAATTAATCTACCTATTTATCTAATAGTGGTGGCTTTATCGAAAGAGATTTTAGGTTTTATGTATGGAAGCTCCTACGTTTCTGGTTATCATGTTTTAGGATTTTTAGCTATCGCATATGCAATTAATTCCTTAAGCAATCCCGTAGGCAGCTTGCAGATAGCTACGGGACGTACGGATATAGGATTTAAATGGACAATTTTTAGAGTTACGATTTCGGCTATGACCCTATTTTATTCAGCAAGGTATGGAGTAGATGTAACAGCTGCTTCGTTAGCTTTTCTTAATTTTATTTTAATAGTCCCTTTCTATCATTTTCAAATTTACAATATGATTCAGGTAGGCTTTTTAAAATATTTTAAAACGTTTGGTAATCCTTTGTTTGTATTTTTAATAATTTCAATGTTTTACCTTTATTATATTTCGGACTATTATATATGGAGTAATGTGTTTTTAGTTAGCATTTCAAAGGCATTGTTTGCGATTTTTTTACTTTTTATAGTGCTATTTATTATCCATAGAAAAGGTTTAATTGAATTTTTTAATATGTTTAAATTTTATGTGCTAAAAATTAAGTAGTTATATATACTTAACCAAAAGAGAATGTGTATGATTATTTCTAATCATAGTGGTTCTAGTAAAAAAATAACTAAGGGGTTCTTTCCCCAAAAGTAAATATTTTTAATTTTAATGAAGTATTCTAAACTAAATATCCAATTTATATTTGTTATTTGGACTACTGTTTTGGTAAGTTTTTACTTTTTATGGATTAATGAGATTAGTGTTTTTTTTATTTATAATATATTTATTGTTTGGTGTTTTATTACCTTCAGAAAGACAGTTTACGTACCCTTTTTATGCTCTGTGGGCGCTATAATTTGCGTGTTCTTTCATGAATATTGGGGCGCTTTTTACGGAACCAACTATTATTTAGGGCTATATAGTGACGATTATAATTTTGACGTATTTTGGTCGGCAGGTTTTTTCGAAAAATACGGTATCAATCCGCTTTATATAAATCAGCATTTAGTTAATATTGAGGGAGGAAGGGGGATTCTTCATAATTCCAAGGGGTATGTCTACTTAATTATTTTGCTCCGATGGCTGTCCAGCTTTTTTGGAGAATACAGCTCCTTGTTGCCTAAGCTCCTCAATATTGTTTTCCTGCTTCTTACTGCATATTATGCAGGTCAATTGGGAAGTATTTATACGGGTAACGATAAAGTCAAAAAGATCATCACTTTTGTAGTATTTCTTTTTCCCGTGATGATTTTCAATTCTACACATATTTTTCGGGACACCTTGGTGTCTTTGATCATAGTGTATTTGTTTTATATCAGTATCAGGGAAAAGGGGTGGTCTTACTGGATCCAAGTAGTGGCTTTATTATTAATACTATTTTTTTTAAGGGTAGCCTCATTTGCTATGATGTTTCTGACGGTAGCTATGCTTCAATTCGAGTCCCAAAAGTTAAAAAAGTATTTACCTGTGCTATTATTCAGTTTTGGATTGCTGGCCTTGCTCTATTTTGGTGTTTACATAGAAGGTTTTTTGTCTTTGATAGGGAGGTATGAGGAAATGAATGTAGACCGGTTTGGCAATGTGGGGGGGGAAATATTTAGCTTACCTATATGGCTTGGAGCGATACCACGCATTTTATTTCTGTTTTTCATCCCCGCACCAGGATTAGGGTCTTTTCATCAGGTATTTTTAACCCTTTCTACCATTTTACAAATAATCTTTTTTCCATTTTTATGGTGGAGCTTAAAAAACCGTAAAATTGATTTTCGCCTAAAAATCAGTTTTGTAATGCTTTTTTTGGGAGTTGCTTTAACCACAGCTACCTTTAGGCATGTGATGATGTATTTGCCGTTTGGCATTGTTTTAGTCTGTCTAGAATTGCAAGAGAGAGGCTTCCTGATTAATACAAAGTACGTGAAAATAGTTTTTACGCTGATTATATCCTTTGCGATATCTTTGGCGGTGGCATTTACTTATTGAAAAATTGAAAAATCGGTTATTTGTTATAGTACCTAAGGGCTTATCCCTAGGAATTGTAGACTCTCAGGTGTTTAATAAGGGTGATTTCTATTTTAAAAAAAGATACAAGCAAGTAGTGTATTGCGTTTATCAGGGGGATTTTGAAGGAGAAAGTTTTGAAGGGAGAAATATAGTACGTTATCTTAAGCTAAAGGATATTTATACGCTTGTTGACAGTAATGATACGGTATATACCAGGAGTATTTGGGACTTCTTAAAGGGTATTAAGAGCAGGGGGAAAAAAATTTATGATTTTAGGGGAGTTTCTTCGTATGAATCTTATCTAAAGAATCATAATGCCTTTAAGTTTTTACTTTTATACTTATTGGAAGCTGTCCCGACATTTTTGGCTGATGAAGTGCACTGTGTTTCCGAAAATTTAAAACGATTTTTATCTAAGAGGTATAAGTCCAGAAAGTACGAAGTGGTACCATGTTTGATAGAAAATATCTGTTTACAACCAATGATCAAACGAGATGTTCATCGGTTTGTCTATGTTGGAGGGATAAGTAAATGGCAAAATATAGATCTAATTCTTGATTTCTGTGTGAACATGAATAAGAGAATCAAGGCACATTTTACCTTTATTACCGGAGCATCTAAGGAAATGAAACAAAAGGTGGAGGCGGTAGGCTTAAGCAATTACACCATAAAATCAGGCAACCGGGAATTTGTTTTAAATGAATTGCCTAATCATGATTATGGATTTTTGTTTCGAGACGACATTGTAATGAATAATGTCGCATCCCCCGTAAAATTTTTAGAGTATCTATCCAGAGGGGTGTTGCCTATAGTAAGTAAAGGAACAGGGGATTACGGTCAGATCGTCAGGCACAATCATTTAGGGTATATATATGAGGGTGAAATGGAAGCCTTCTCTTCCTATCTGCTAGAAAGCAAAGAGGAGAAAATTGCCCAACTCTTTCATAATCAAGAGGATTTACAAGTGTTTACCTGGTCAGGGTATAACTATGATAAGTATGTGAGAATGTATCATGGTGAATGATAAGGCGGTGTTTATTATTGGAAAAACCCCTCCTCCTATAGGGGGAGTAACGGTTCATATGGAAAGGTTGTTATATCAATTAAGGACTACCAACATTTCTTTTGTTTTTTTTGATTTGGCCCGTGACAAAGTATGGCAAGGACTGAAAGGCTTTTTAAAATATCAAAACATTCATCTGCACTCATCAAACCCTTACTTAAGGTTTCTTATTGTCTTACTGGGAAAAGTGTTGGGAAAAAGGGTGGATTTTACCTTGCACGGTGATTTGGGAAGGTACAAATCTCGCCTTAAAAATCAACTGGATCTATTCGCAATCAGATTTGCCCATCGACCTGTCTTATTGAATGAAAAGAGCTATCGAAAAGCACAAAAACTTAACTCAAATGCCCAATTGATATCCGCGTTTTTGCCACCGGACCTTAACAAGCAAGTTCTTTCCAATACATGGAGGAAAAAAATAATAGCCTTAAAAAGCGACCGTTTCTTGTTTTGTACTAATGCTGGTCAGGTGGCCTATGATAAAAATGATCAAGAAATATATGGTATAATAGAGTTGATTAAGGCTTTCAGTGGAAATGAGCGTTATGGGTTGATAATTTCTGACCCTTCCTCGAGCTACAGTAGGTTATTGGAAAGTGAAAATTTTGAAATACCCCAAAACATACTTCTGCTGACAGGGCCTCATTCCTTTTTTAAGGTCATGGAGCTGGGGGATGCTACTATCCGAAATACAAGTACTGATGGAGATTCACTTTCTGTTCGAGAATCCCTTTTTTTGGGTAAATTAACCTTTTGTACTGATGTTGTCTCTCGTCCAAAAGGGACAATTCTGTATAAGAGAGGTGATATTAAGCGTGTTTTTAGCAATATTTCAAAGCTGCATACTCCCTTTATGGTTTCTGTTGAGGCAGATGTTGATAAAATTGTAAATTTGTACCGAATATAATATTAGTGTTTTAGCTGGAGTACTAATATAACTGATCTGGCAAATTAATTATAATCAATTGATAGTGTTATATAAAGAAAAATAATGAAAATAGATCTTATTGCTGGCGCTAGGCCAAATTTCATGAAAATTTCCCCTATCATCGATGCCATCAAAGAGGCCCAGGGTAGAGGAGAGGATATTTCCTTTAGGTTGATCCATACGGGGCAGCACTATGATAAAAACATGTCTGGAAGCTTTTTTGAGCAATTGGGCATTCCCGAACCGGATGTAAACCTAGGAGCAGGTGGTGGAAGCCAAGCAGAACAAACGGCTGCGATTATGATAGGCTATGAAAAGTTATTATCAGAAGTTAAGTCAGACTTATGTTTAGTAGTAGGAGATGTAACATCTACCATGGCCTGCGCAATCTCCGCTCAAAAGCTTCATGTTCCGGTGGCCCATGTGGAAGCGGGAATCCGCTCGGGAGATTGGTCTATGCCAGAGGAAATCAATAGGATGGTGACTGATAGTATTACCAATTATTTCTTCACCACCTCCGAAGTAGCCAATGAAAATCTGAGAAAGTCAGGTATAGAAGAAAGCAGGATATTTTTTGTAGGGAATACCATGATCGATACCTTACTAAAGCATCGGCCTAGGTTTGAAAAACCCTCGGTTTGGGACGAAATAGGGTTGGAAAAAGGCAAATATTTTGTAATGACTTTACACCGTCCTGCCAATGTGGACCAAGAAGAAAAACTCAAAGAGTTAATCGACGAAATAGTCGATCACACTAATGGTTTACCTTTGGTTTTTCCTGTGCATCCGAGAACCCGGAAAATATTGGAGAACTTAGGTGTTTCCCATGAAAGATTGCATATGGTGGAACCTTTAGGGTATTTGGAATTTAACTATTTGGTTGAAAAAGCCAAATGTGTGGTGACTGATTCGGGAGGAATTACTGAAGAGACCACGGTGATGGAGGTACCTTGTATGACCCTGAGAGATAATACAGAAAGGCCAGAAACCATAACTTTTGGAACCAATGAATTACTAGGTACTGACCCTAAGGCAATTGCTCCTGCTATGGAGAAATTGTTTAAAGGTGATTGGAAAAAGGGTAAAGGAATTGAAAAGTGGGATGGAAAGACAGCTGCCAGAATAGTACGGGAACTACTGAATCTAAATAAGGAACAAGCAATCGTTTCGGCCTAATCCCGAGCTTTCCCTTTTCCATGAAAAATAAAATTGAATACTTTAAAAAAGTAGTGCAAACAGTAAGCCATCTGAAGCCTATTCAGGTGGCTTACCAGTTGAAAAATAGGCTGATTAAACCTGGCCCTTTAAGTAAATATCAAATAGACTATGATCATATTATAAAATTGAAGTTTTTTGATTTACCTGAAGTAAAGGAGGTTTGTATTCTTAATGAAAAGGGAAGAAGATTTACCTTTCTAAATCTTGATCAAGAATTTGAAGGGCAAATAGATTGGAATTTCCAAAAGCATGGAAAATTATGGAATTATAATTTACAATATGCTGATTTTTTGAGACAGGATGCTATTCCTGTTAATGAAAGATTTTGTTTGATCTGTGATCTTTATAAATGGCTTTGGGAAGGTAAATTACCATTAGAACCTTATCCTGCATCATTAAGGATCATGAATGTAATTAGGTTTTTGTGTACTGAAGAAAGGTTAGGTGATAAACTTTTACTGGGTTATTTGAAGGCTGAAATAAATTATCTTAGTCAAAATCTGGAATACCATCTTTTAGGAAACCACTTATTGGAAAATGCGTTTGCTTTATTGATGGGAGGATCCTTTTTTAACGTCGATATATGGAAGAGAAAAGCCGTGAAATTGCTGTCTTCTCAACTAAAAGAACAAATATTAAACGATGGGGCCCACTTTGAATTAAGTCCAATGTACCATCAAATTATGCTTTTCAGGGTTTTTGAAGCTTTTTATTTTACTGGAAAGAATAATAAAATTAATGATTTATTCAAAGAAAAAGCTGAGTCGATGCTTTCTTGGTTAAACAACATTAGTTTTAGAAATGGGGATATTCCCCATTTTAACGATAGTTCAAATGGAATAGCATGGTCATCTAATCAGTTAAATGAGATTGCAAGGAAATTGAATATTGATTTTGATGAAAATTTACTTTTATCTGGTTCAGGTTATAGAAAGTTTCTATTTGATGAATTTGAGATTGTTGTAGATGTGAATGGGATTAGTCCCACTTACCAGCCAGGGCATGCGCATGCAGATACTTTTTCATTCTGTCTTAATTACAATGACGAACCTATTATCGTAGACACTGGCACATCAACATATACTATTTCGAATGAAAGGAATTATGAAAGATCCACTCAAGCTCATAATACCTTAGTTATAGATGAGGAAAACTCTTCAGATATATGGGCCGGTTTTAGAGTGGGAAAAAGAGCCCTTGTAACAATTACTGAAGATACAGGTAATAAGATAATAGCTCATCATAATGGATATGCTCACAAAGGAATAGTTCATGAAAGAACATTCTCGGCCATCGATAAACAGCTGTCAATTAAAGATAGAATTATAGGGAAATCTTGCACAAAGGCTAATTTTTATATTCATTTTCACCCAAGAGTAAAAATAGAAAAATGGCATCAGAGTAAATTTTTGATTAACAATAATTTATTTATAAAATTTGAGGGAGTTCAAAATTCATTGATTGAACAATATCAATTTTGTGAAGGATTTAATAATACGTTAGTTGCTCAGCGAATAAATATTGAATTATTGAATAAGAAGGAAATTGAAGTTTCCATATCAAAAGCATGAAGATTCTTTTTTTAACAGATAATTTTCCTCCAGAGGTAAATGCACCTGCAAATAGAACTTACGAACATTGCAAGGAATGG
>NZ_BAAHAP010000146.1:0-9025 GCF_054777495.1 Echinicola sediminis
GTGCATTCTGTGAGAGATGGTTTGCTAATTTAGAAGAGCTAATGGTGTCTTTGCAGATAGACATAAATAATAATTAACCAAGTAGTTAACCATGAGAAAACTGACTTACTTACTTTTGGGTATGTGTTCAGGCGTATTGATGAGCGCCTGTAAATCCGAACAGTTTAACAAGAATAAAGTCATAGCCCATAGAGGAGCCTGGCAAACATCCGAATTGCCTCAAAATTCCATAGCCTCATTGGAAAAGGCCATTGAATTGGGCTGTGAAGGTAGTGAGTTTGATGTTTGGATGACGGCTGACAGTGTCCTGGTAGTCAATCACGATGCCGATTTTCAGGGCATGCCCATAGAGTCCTCCTCCTATTCAGAACTTCTTTCCCTAAGCCATGAGAATGGCGAAAAAATCCCTACCGTAGAAGCATACCTGAAACGGGGCATGGAGCAAAACCGTACCAAATTGATTTTTGAAATCAAGCCTTCCAAGCTTAGTGTGGAAAGAAGCATTTACATTGCAGAGCAGTCTGTTTTAAAAGTTAAAGAACTTAAAGCGGAAAACTGGGTGGACTACATCACCTTTAGTTATGAGGGAGGGCTAAAAGCCATTGAAACTGATCCAAAAGCGAATGTGGCCTACTTAAATGGGGATAAAAGCCCAAAAGAATTGGCTGATGCCGGTTTTTTTGGCTTCGATTACAATATTAAATTGTTAAAAGAAAAGCCTGAGTGGATCAAGGAAGCCCAAGAGCTTGGCCTGACCGTCAATGCCTGGACTGTTAATAAAGAAGAGGACATGAAGTGGCTATTGGAGCAGCAGGTGGATTTTATCACCACAGATAAGCCGGAACTGTTATTAAGTTTGGTCAATAAGAATTAAGCCATTCCCAATAGCTTAATAAAAGGAAAATTGTTTACCTGCTATGGTTGATGATGGATAAGTGGTAAGAAAGAAAGTGGTGGTTATTTGAAGCCTTCACCAATACTTAGGATGGGTGAAGGCTTCAAAACATCCTATTTATCAACGTTGTTCATCCATAGGCATTTTGGCTAAACTCTTAACTTCTTATCTCCCTTCTCATAAAGAGATAATAAGAAAAGGCAAAGCAAAGAACAGTGGCAGCAATCAGTCCGCTTACTTGTGGCCACACGATCATCAAACTCTGTAAGAATGGAAGTGGAGTGGGAATTGCTCCTGCCATTTGTTCCATAGTCACTGGTCCGAGGCTTCTCACGGAAGGCATAAGCAATGTGGTGGTGGCGTCAGTATAAAGTTGACTTGGTGCCATTCGCAATAAGTTTAAAAGCAGATTGTTATATCGTATTTGCTCTGTTGGAGACAAGCCATTAGCTCCAGCTGCCATAGCATTGACCGCAAAGTTTACGATGATTTGATAGAATATGGTAAAAAACAGCCATATTCCGATGGCGGTAAGCGCTGAGGTAGATGCCTGTCTAAACAGGGTTGAAAGGAGTATGGATAGTCCCAACCAAAAGCCCACATAGACCATACAGATGATGGTGAAACTTAATATTCTTAGCACCTCTTCGGCTTCAATAAGCACCCCGGTAATAATTATTCCGGTGCCGACCATTAAAAGGGTCAGTGTAATCAGCAAGGCACCTATTAGAAAAAACGCACTGACAAATTTTGATAGCATTAAGTTGTCCCGATAGATTGGTTGTCCCATAATTCTAATAAGGCTCCCATTTTGCTTCTCAGAATTAATAGCGTCAAAGCCTAGACTTATTCCCAATAAAGGGCCTAAAAAATTAAGAAATACATGAAATGGAGGCAAGGTTCCCTCGGTAACTGTCAATAGCTTAAGGTAAAGATATAGATTGTCCAAATCCTTGGCTTTGGATACCGCTTCCCGGAGGTTACTCAGACCTACTGAAGTAGTCCCTAAAAAGGTAAGGATAATAAGGAATAATAATATGATAAAACGCCAACTGTGAATATGTCCGGCCATTTCTTTCCTGACCATTACCCAAAACGGACTGGGCTGATTGCCTATATTTATTGATGAATACTTTAAAGAAGTGTTCATAGCTCTATATATTGACTAAGATTTTCTGCTTACTAACTCTCAAAATACTTTTGGTAGATGTCCTCCAGTCCGTATTCTTTTTTATGGACTCCGGTAATGTCATATCCTTTTTGGACAAAAAACCTTACAATATCCGGTGTTTTATCACAATGGCTTATTATGGTAACCGTACTTCCCTCTGCTGATACTTTTTGTACCGCGTCCAGTTTCAATAGGTCTGCTTCGTCTTTCCAGGAATCGCCCAGGGTATTTTGCAAACTTATCTGTACCTCAAAAGAATTTTTCTGGAAGAGGCTATCTGAAAGGGTGTTTATACTACCTTCCACCAATAGGTTGCCTTTCACGAAAATACCAATCCGGTCACATACTTGTTGGACCTGATAGAGATGATGTGATGAAAGCAATACGGTAAGCCCCTTTTCCCGGCTGAGGCTTGATATGAGATTCAGAAATTCCTTAACCCCGCTGGGATCAATGCCAAGAGTTGGCTCATCCAAAATAACAACTTTTGGATTTTTGATCAGTACTTCGGCAAGTCCCAGACGCTGTTTCATTCCTCTAGAATAAGCTCCTGTCTTTTTATGAATAGCGGCATCTTCAAGGCCCACGGTTTTCATCACTTCAATAGCCCTGCTTTTTACTTCTGTGCGTGGGATTCCATTGAGCTCCCCTATATATATTAGGTTCTCCAGGGCTGTCATCTGATCATAAAACCCTATATTATCGGGCATATAGCCTACTTGTCTTTTCACTGCAATGGGATTATTGGTAGCGTTGTATCCGCAAATATGGGCAGTGCCATAAGTTGGTTCTACCAATCCCATCATCATCAGGATGGTGGTAGTTTTTCCCGCACCATTGGGACCTAACAAACCAAATATCTCGCCCTTCTTAATGGATAGGTTCAATCCATTCACCGCTCTGGTGGAACCATAATTTTTGGTCAGGTTCTCCAGCTGTACAATTTGGTCATTCATAGCTTTGCTTATCTTCTTCCAAATTTGCGAATGAGGTAGTAAACAAAACCGATGGCGATTAAAATGACCATGATTCCAATCCAGCCAGAAAGAAGGGAGGTTTTTACCGTCATCCTAAAGCTGGCGGTACTATTTGCGTCTGAATTTTTTGCAGTGAAGCGGCTGACATAATCGCCTGCCAGGGTTTTATCCGGAACTGATAGCGTGGCGACAATATTCTGCGTTTTTCCCGGTTCCAGTTGGTCAATTTCCGCGGGTGAAAAGGTAGCACTCCAGTTGGGTGGTGTCTGAGAAGAAAGCGTAATGTCTTTCAAAGGTAAAGAACCGGTATTTTTAACCACCAAATCTATTTCCGCTTTTTTGCCCTCCGTAATATCATCACTTAGCCGCCCAGAAGGTGTTGTTAGTTCTAAATCAAATGACCCTTCCACGACCGCTTCCAACGATAGTTCTAACGTTTCATTTCCGGATACCGCAGAGACAGGGAGAGTATATTTGGAGGGGTTGGCATTATAAGCGGGGATTACCTCTATGCTAATACTTTCTGATGTATTGGGCTCCATATTAATGGAGGTTATCTGGCTTCCTCTGGCCTTAAATGCCAACCTCCAACCATCTGGTACCTCAGCATTCAGTTCATAGATGATGGATTTTTCCGAATTGTTTTGAAGAGTGGCCTGATAGCGAAACGTCTCATTGACGGGGGCTTCAATGTTGATCAAACGTGCCGTAAAACTGGACTCTTCATCTGGAACCTGTGCCCTTACAGAGCATGATAACATAAGCAGCACAAAGGTGGATAAAGCTGTAAAAAGATGGCCAAAACTCCCTTTGGAACCATTCGTTTTAAAACTATCTACTGACATAATAATAAATAAGTGAATTTATAATTAAACTAATAATGTAAATCTTATCCTATTTATCTTATGATAACTCTAATAAATGCTCCCAATTTTAATTATGGAAGATATTTAAATGCAAGTAATTAACGTTTTTTAACAATCTTGACTTGTCGGCAGAAATCCCCTGATGTCTTGAATTATTTTTGCTTTTGAACTGATAACCAGTTAATTAATTTCGTTTGTTTTGGAGTGTAAGCGATTCACTTCCAGGTTGCTAAAACTTCAAATTTTGAAATAATTGGAAATGGATATCGCCGAATCTTTTGTAAATTTAAGCTAATCCTGAGCCACAGAATCACGTATATCCCAGTATCTCTTTAGCCTTTTCCATGCGGTATTTTGGACTCAATATTTTGTACAACCATAACCCAAAAAACCATGTCCGATAAAAAAATCATTACTGTAATGGGGGCAACCGGTGCCCAAGGCGGCGGATTGGCCAGAGCGATTCTTCAAGATAAAAACAGTGAATTTGCTGTGCGAGCGGTTACCAGGGATAGGCACTCCGACAAGGCCAAAGAACTGGCAAAAATGGGAGCTGAAGTCATAGAAGCGGATGTGGAAGACAAAGCGAGCCTCCTGAAGGCCATGAAGGGAGCTTATGGGGCTTATTTGGTTACCTTTTTTTGGGAGCATTTTTCCCCGGAAAAGGAATACCAACATGCCAAGAACCTGGCTGAAGCGGTGCAAGAAGCCGGTTTGAAACACGTCATTTGGTCCACTTTGGAGGACACCCGTAAATGGGTTCCACTGGATGATGACAGGATGCCCACCCTACATGGAAAATACAAAGTCCCGCATTTTGATATGAAGGGGGAAGCAGATCAGTTGTTTCAGGAGTTAAAAATTCCTACCACTTTTTTGAGGGCTTCTTTTTATTGGGACAATTTTATCTATTTCGGCAGTGGGCCAAAAAAAGGAGAAGATGGCAACTATTACCTTACCTTTCCTCTGGATGATAAGAAAATGGCAGGAATCGCTTCTGAAGATATTGGCAAGTGTGCTTATGGGATCTTTAAAAAAGGCAAGGCCATGATCGGAAAAACCATCGGAGTGGCGGGAGAAAAACTTACAGGTACCGAATTGGCCAATGCTTTCTCCAAAGCCTTGAACAAAAAAGTAGTGTACAATAATGTCAGCCCGGACACTTATCGCAGCTTTGATTTTCCAGGGGCTGATGATCTTGGAAATATGTTTCAGTTTTATCGGGACTTTGAAAAAGTATGTAACAGCCATCGCGATGAGATCCTGTCAAAAGAGCTTAATCCTGAATTAAAGACTTTCAATGATTGGCTATCAGAATACGGTCAAAAAGTACCCTTGGACTAGGGATAAATGAAGCCTAAAACAACCTTTTCCAATCGAACTAGTAGGATTGGAAAAGGTTTATTCTTTCAAATGAGGAAAGGCGAATTTTTGTGTTTTTTTTCAAAACCCCAATTAAAAAGCCTCCCCGATGTAAATATAAAAGCCGTTACCCTCTTGGGTGAAGGCGGCGTCCAATCTCGTGTAAATATCCTTTTTGGGAAATAGCAAAAAGCGTAGCCCTGCTCCTGCTGACCACACCATTTTATCCAAGGCCAGATTTTTAAAGTCTGGAAACACGGTGCCTGCTCCACCGAAAACCGCGGCCCCTATCCTATCGGTAAATCCCAAGGGTAAAGGCAAAAAGCGAAACTCAACTTGACTGGCCATATAGTTTTTGTCCCGAAACCTGCCCATGTAATATCCCCGCATCATACTTTCGCCGCCTAAAGCACTCATCATGTTGAAAGGGACATTTCCTGAATTGAACTGACCAAAGAGCTGTCCGGCCAAGACATTGTTTTTGCCCACTGGTCTGTAGATTCGGTTGTCTGAAATTACGGTAGAAAATTCGTACTTGCTCTTCCAGAAAGGGGCATAATTGATATAGGCCAATTCTGCAAACAATCCTTTTCTGACATTCAGCACATTGTGCCTATTATCATAGACCAAACCCAGGCCAAGTCCCAGATTCGTGGACCCTTCAGCCCCTTGTGGCAATAGGAGCTCCCCATCTTCCTTTTCCCACATGAATTCCACATCTCCAAAGTGGTTGAAATCGAGTTCCATACCGAGATAAAAATCCTTTTTTAGCTTTCGTAAAACCCTTTCTTTGATCAACACCTGTTTGGAGTCTACATTGGCCAGATAATCCTCCCCGGTATCCTGCCCGATGCCGTAATAGTACAAAGGGAAGCGTTGGTAACGTAGTTTGCCCAGAAAGAACCAATCCTCTTTATCGGAGTAAACGGCATGGTCAAACCAAAGACCGTATTGTCCTTCCAGCGTAAAAAACGTAAATCCGTTGATTTCACTTAGCCGGTTGCTGGTGTCCTTTTTAGCATAATAAACGTATAAGGAGCTAAAGCCAATTTCCCAGCTTGTTTCAGGAGCATAGGCCAGTGTTGGGTAAACCAAAAATTGGGGTTCGGCCACATCACTGGTATCATTGATCAGCTTGTTCAGGTAGCGGTTGAAGAATCCCTTATTTTGGGCTTCCGTGAGGTTAATAGTAAGCAGCCAAACAATGACGGCAAGTAAGAGATTCCTTTTCATCCGTAAAATAGTTAATTAGGATTGAAACAGCGAAATAAACAAATAAGTTGATACCCTGAGGAAGTTTTCCATAAACTGCTAAGGATGAATGATTAATTTTTACGCTTGCCAGCCTATAAGCTTAATAAGCTCTTGGCTGCTTGGGGGAAAAGGTGGCCTGATTTTATCAGTAGTAAGTTGTAGGCGAAGGTGATCAATGGAATAATCCAGCCATGGAGCACCGGCTTTGGTTCGCGCATCCAAAAGTAAGGACAGTTGTATGAGCAAGGTCAATTGTTCTGCCAAGGGTTTAGCCTTAAACTCTATTTCCTCTTTGGATTGCTTTAAAAGGTCATGATATTCTGAAGAAAAGTCATTGAGTTTTCTTATTTCGCGTTCAAAACCAACCTGTTTGCTGAAACTATCTTTTATCCTGTGCAGGATCAATTGAAGTCCTTCTGTTTTTTGACTTACCCGAATAAAATCCAAGACCATCATATTGCTGGTACCTTCCCAAATGGGGAGTACCAATGTGTCCCGCATAAACTTTGGCAGAATACCATCCTCAATATAACCAAGTCCGCCCATCAGTTCCATGCATTCCCGGATTGCATAAACCGCCGTCTCTGCAGTCTGTTTTTTTATCAAAGGAGTCAGTAACCTCAGCATTTTTGCACTTTCTGCATTTCCATCGTTTGCTTTGTCCAGTAGGGCTATTGCCTTCCAGGTAATGTAAAAATCAGCGATATACTTGGTGCCCAAGTCAAAAAGTTGGCCTCTTACCAAGGGGTGTTCCAGCACCCTTTTTCCAAAACTATGGCGATGGGATAGAAACTGGAATGCCTCAACCAGGCTTCGTCTAAAGGCCGCTAAAGCAATGACAGAATTCCATATTCTGGAAAGATTGATCATCTCGGCCATAATTTTAAAGCCCTCTCCTTCCCTTCCGATCAATTTACCTTCGGTGTCGGCAAAAACGATCTCTGCACTGGCCATGGATCGGGTGCCCAGTTTGTCCTTAAGCCTGATGATATCCATGGGGTTTTTAGTGCCGTCTACCCTTTTAGGCTCCACCAAAAAAAGAGAAAGTCCTTTTGTGCCATAGGCATGTTGGCCGGTTCTGGCCAAAACAAGCTTGATTTGTGCACCGGCATTGCTGCAAAACCACTTTTCCCCGTTGAGAAGATAATAGCTGCCCCTAAGCTGTTGGGCCCGTAAGCCTATGGCGCCGACATCTGATCCGCCGGATTTTTCGGTCAAGAACATGGCGCCGGTAAAGAGTTCATGGTGGTTTTCGGTGTAAATATGCCTCATCAAACGCACACGATCTGCCTTTTCAGCATACTTGTCGATAATTTTTGCAGCACCATCGGTCATGCACAATGGGCAACATACGCCGCTTTCTGCCAAACCATAGACAAATGCCAAGGAGAAACTCAAGTGATGCAATGCCCCTTTATTTACAGCCTTTGAATCTGGATGCCACTTTATCCTAAACATACCGGAATCCACAGCAATTTTAACCAATGCATCATACGCAGGATGGAAAATCAGTTCATCAACGGTTTCTCCTAAAAAATTCCTTTTGCTCAGCACCGGCGGGTGTTTGTCGGCTTTTTGGGACAAACCGTCCATTTTCGTGGCTGCAACAGCACCCAATGCAGAAAGTCTGGGGAAGATCAATTCCCGGGTTTTGCTGGTCAGGGTATGCTTCAGGTAATGCCTGAACACCCGGTCGCTGTCAAAGAAGTTTTGGCTGGGTGCATAGCCGCCGTCCAAAACAGTTTTATTTTGGGGCTTCTTCTCCGCTGAAGAACCGGAATTACCTTTCATGATCTACAGATTTTCTAATTATAAGATAGCATTTTCTTTATGAAACCTAAATGTATGTGGTTGAAATTTAGGGGGGTTATGATGGGTTCATGGTTTAATGGTGCAGTCTATCCAATAACCCAATTCCAAATCACCAATAACTGTCTTTAAACATTAAGGAGTTAAGAAAATTAAGGGATTGGACCACAGAGGCATAATACAAAAAAACTTCATGCCCTTAACCCCTTCATTTCTTAATGGTTTACTAACTGACTATAGTAAATTTAGAATGATGAACACCGAATTATGAATGCTGAACGCCCCAATAACCTAATCACTGAATCACCAATAACTAACTTTAAACATTAAGGGATTAAGAAAATGAAGGATTTGGATTACAGAGGCATGACTCTAAAAGCTTCATGCCCTTAACCCCTTCATTTCTTCATGTTTTAGTCTTTGATCAAATGAAATGTAGAATGACGAACATCGAACCATGAATGCTGAATGTCCTAATGACCTAATCACTAAATCACCAATAACCAACTTTAAACATTAAGGGATTAAGAAAAGTAAGGATTTGGGCTACAGAGACATGACACAAAAAAACTTCATGCCCTTAACTCCTTCATTTCTTAATGTTTTAGTCTTTGATCAAATGAAATGTAGAATGACGAACATCGAACCATGAATGCTGAACGCCCCAATAACCTAATCACTAAATAACCAA
>NZ_BAAHAP010000147.1:0-8996 GCF_054777495.1 Echinicola sediminis
ACAGTGGGATTATGGTTCTGGCTGAACAAGAAACTGATAGAATGGAAGATGGCCCAGAAAAGGAGGATTGGGAAACGAAAGGCAATCAGGTGGCTGGAAACAGTCTACCGTGGAAAGCCAAACCTGTTCGCCCACTGGCAATTAGTACCCCCAACCCTTGGCAAGAACAGGAGGCCTAACTTTGGAAGCGCCGTGTGATGGGAGACTATCACGCACGGTGCTGTGAGAGGTTTGGGGTGAAATTCCCCTTACCTACTCGACTTTTAATTATAAATTAATAGTAAAACAAGATGCTTCATCACAATACCAAAATTTATATAGCAGGTCATCGAGGGATGGTTGGATCCGCAATCTGGCGAGCCCTGGAAGCAAAAGGATACAAACAGTTGGTTGGAAAAACCAGCAAAGAGTTGGATTTAAGAAATCAACAGGCAGTATGTAATTTTTTCGAAGAGGAAAAGCCGGAGGTGGTAATCGATGCAGCCGCCAGGGTAGGGGGGATATTGGCGAATAATAGCTACCCCTATCAGTTTCTAATGGAAAATATGCAAATCCAGAATAACTTAATAGACCAATCTCTCCTGAATGGAATTGAAAAGTTTATCTTTTTAGGATCTTCCTGTATTTACCCCAAAATGGCCAGTCAACCATTGAAAGAGGAAAGTTTGTTGACCTCTTCATTGGAACCTACCAATGAATGGTATGCTATTGCAAAGATTACAGGGGTAAAAGCTTGCGAGGCCATTCGAAAGCAGTTTGGTAAGGATTATATTTCCTTGATGCCCACCAATCTATATGGTCCTTATGATAATTTTGACCTGAAAACTTCCCATGTTTTACCTGCTATGATCCGTAAATTCCATGAAGCAAAGGAAAAAAGTGTTGGCGCTGAGGTCAGTGAGCCTGTCAAACTATGGGGGTCGGGAACACCAATGAGGGAATTTTTGCACGTGGAGGATATGGCAGATGCGGTGGTATTTGCCCTGGAAAATGACTTCAAGGACAATCTTTATAATGTGGGGACCGGAAAGGATTTAACGATTAAAGAATTGGCCGAGCTGATCCAGAAGACCGTTGGTCATAGGGGAGAAATTATTTGGGATAGTTCTAAACCAGACGGTACCCCTAGGAAACTAATGGACGTGTCCAAGATGCGCGATGCCGGTTGGGAAGCAAAGATTGGATTGGAAGAGGGGATTAAAGAGACGTATCAGTGGTTTTTGGAGAATATTGATTCTTTTAAGCAAGTTAAAATGTAAGTGGCACAGCTTTAAGTTACACAGAGTTTTGCAGAGGTATCACAGAGTAACACAGAGAAATTACTCTTTTATGGAATTAAATAATATAACCGAACTAATTTTAAAATCAGCTTATAAGGTTCATACAGCTTTGGGGCCTGGCTTATTAGAGTCATCCTACCAGGCTTGTTTAAAATATGAATTGGAAAAGGAAGGTTTGGTAGTAGAGCTTGAAAAGCCTTTACCGTTAATTTATGAGGAAGTTAAATTAGATTGTGGGTATAGAATTGATATGCTTGTTGAGAAGGAAGTTGTGGTTGAACTTAAAACTGTGGAACAATTTACTGATGTACATATTGCTCAAGTATTGACTTATTTGAAGCTTTCAAACAAAGAATTAGGCTTGCTATTAAATTTTAATACAAAAAGCCTGAAAAATGGGATTAAAAGACTAATACTTTAACTCTGAGAATAACGCAGTGCAAGCGCTTTCTAACAAGAGAAACAAATACTCTAAGCGACCCTGTGTAGTACTCTGAGAAACTTTGTGTAACAAATAAAAACTCCGAGCAACACTGTGTATTACTCTGGGCTACACTGTGAAACAAAAAAAATGACATATTAAATGGATAACGGAATTCAAAAAACAGCCTTAATCACAGGCATAACCGGACAGGATGGAGCCTATTTGGCCGAGTTACTTCTGGAAAAAGGCTATAAAGTACATGGAATTAAGCGTAGATCTTCGCTTTTTAATACGGACCGTATAGACCACTTATATGAGGATCCCCATGTGGAAAATCCCCAGCTGGTATTGCACTACGGTGATATGACCGATTCCATGAACCTTACCCGAATCATTAAGGAAACACAGCCTGATGAAATCTATAACTTGGCGGCTATGTCCCACGTAAAGGTTTCTTTTGATACTCCTGAATACACTGCCAATGCAGATGGGATAGGTACATTGAGGATCTTGGAGGCGATTCGCTTTTTGGGCTTGGAAAAGAAGACCAGGGTATACCAGGCTTCTACTTCAGAACTATACGGATTGGTGCAGGCTGTTCCCCAAACGGAAACTACCCCCTTTTATCCCCGTTCTCCCTATGCCGTGGCCAAAATGTACGCCTACTGGATCACTGTGAATTACCGAGAGGCTTATAATATTTTTGCTTGTAACGGTATTCTTTTTAACCATGAGTCCCCTTTACGTGGCGAGACCTTCGTGACCAGAAAAATTACCCGGGCGGCAGCTAAGATTTCGCTAGGATTACAGGAGCAGATTTTCTTAGGTAACTTGGATGCCAAAAGGGATTGGGGACATGCCAAAGATTACGTGCGCATGATGTGGATGATTCTTCAAGCTGAGGAGGCAGAGGACTGGGTCATTGCTACTGGAGTAACTACCACAGTTAGGGACTTTGTGAAGATGGCCTTTGCCCATGTTGGTTTACACTTACGTTTCGTGGGAGAAGGGGTAGATGAGATTGGGGTACTTGACTCCATTGATGAAGAAAGATACGTAAAGGCAACCGGTAACCAATTCGATAATTCGACGATTCAACAATTAACCGGAAAAACCATTGTCAAGGTCGACCCGAAGTACTTCCGTCCAACCGAAGTAGAGTTACTTATTGGGGATCCCACCAAGGCGAAAGAAAAACTGGGCTGGGTTCCTGAATATGATCTCCAGGGATTGGTGACAGATATGATGGAGGCAGATGTAGAACTGTTTAAAAGAGATCTCTATCTTAAAAAAGGTGGACATAAGGTCTTGACGCAAGCGGAGTAATTTAACTCCACGACCCCCTGAAGGGGGAGGGAGGTTAGGAGTTAAAGGAGTTAATGGTTAATTGTTTGGCTCCATTAACTATTAATCAGTAACACATAACAAAATTATTCTTCACCTTAGAATACGAAGTCTAAGCTTGCTTCGCATTTCGTCACAGCGAGAGGATGAAGGAACCGTAGAAGTCTCAACCGCTGAAAACGTCGCTGCTAAGGCGAGGAATGAGCCTGACGCAGTATCCAGATTGGTAACCATTAATGTATTTAAAGGTTAGGGGAAGTCTCTTTAACGCTTAATCCTATTAAACACATTTAGAAAATGTAGGGAGTTTTTAGAGCCTGATTTTAGGTTGTTCACTTTACCTATTATCAAGATTTATATAATATGATAGACTGTTGATTAGGCAATAAATCGGTTATGAATTATCACAAATTATAGTAAAGAAAAATATATGAATAGTAAAGATACTGAAGACTGGAGCTTAGAAATTTATCCTAAATCCAGATTGTTGGATTTAAACCTAAAGGAGGTTTGGGGATATAGGGATTTGTTATTATTGTTTGTTAGGCGGGATTTTGTGGCTGTTTACAAACAAACCATTTTTGGTCCTATATGGTTTTTTATCCAACCTATTTTAACGACCATTATGTTTATGGTTGTTTTTGGGGGGATCGCCAAAATGAGCACTGACGGCATACCGCAAGCTGTTTTCTATTTGGCAGGGATTGTCAGTTGGAATTATTTTGCCGAGGCATTAAGGACTACTTCTGAAACATTCGTTACAAATGCCAGCGTTTTTGGAAAGGTGTATTTTCCAAGAGTAATCACACCACTTAGTATTATAATCTCCAAGTTGCTAACTTTTGGGGTTCAGTTTGGTCTATTTATCTTGGTTTATCTTTACTATTTGATTTTTACCGATGCTCCCATGCAGCCTAATTCTTATTTACTATTTATCCCTGCATTAATAGGAATTACTGCTGGTTTAGCTTTGGGTTTGGGCCTAGTAATTACTGCTATGACAACCAAATACCGTGATTTTCGCTTTTTGATTGGTTTTGCTATCCAATTGGGCATGTATGCAACCCCAATTATATACCCTTCCAATTCCATTTCCAATCCTACAATTAAGCTACTTATAATGGCAAATCCTATGAGTGCTATTATAGAAGCATTTCGATATGCTTTTACTAGTGCGGGTAATTTTAGTTGGATGAGCCTAAGTTATAGTTTTGGTATGATGATATTAATGCTTTGTATAGGAACAATTACGTTTAACAAGGTAGAAAAAACTTTTATGGACACAGTTTAGGTTTAACCTTTCTTAATGAAAATAATCAATTAATAAGATATCAAATTCGCAGCTATGAAACCTGCCATTAAAATAGAGAACTTAAGCAAGCAGTACCGTTTGGGAACAGTGGGGACTGGTACTTTTTCCCATGATGTAAACCGCTGGTGGCACAAAGTAAGGGGAAAAGAAGATCCTTATCTCAAAATAGGAGAATCTAATGATAGAACTACAAAGGGTAATTCCAATTATGTGTGGGCCTTGAAAGATATAAACTTTGAAGTGATGCCTGGGGAGGTGCTTGGAATAATTGGGAAAAATGGTGCTGGAAAATCCACGTTGTTAAAATTATTAAGTAGAGTAACTGCGCCCACCACGGGTAGCATAAAGGCAAAAGGGCGTATAGCATCTTTATTGGAAGTAGGGACAGGTTTTCATCCTGAATTAACAGGGCGTGAAAATGTCTTTTTAAATGGGGCTATTATGGGGATGACCAGACCTGAAATAAGGGCAAAGTTTGATGAAATAGTAAGCTTTGCTGGATGTGAACGTTATATCGATACACCGGTGAAAAGGTACTCTTCTGGCATGTATGTTCGGTTGGCTTTTGCAGTGGCAGCACACTTGGATCCCGAAATTTTAATAGTTGACGAAGTATTGGCTGTGGGAGATGCAGAGTTTCAAAAAAAGGCAATAGGTAAAATGAAAGATGTTTCCAAAGAAGGAGGTAGGACAGTACTATTTGTTAGCCATAATTTGAAAACAATTGAAATGCTTTGCCAACGAGCTTTATTAATGGATAAAGGCACGATTGCTCAGGTGGGACTAACTCGTGATATCCTTAATCGCTATCAGGAGGATCTACTAAATGGTTCTGAATGGAAAAGATTAGGAACCAAACAGGTGCAATTTGAAAGTTATAGCACCTCTAAAACAGAGGTTGGACTGGGCGAAGCTTTGGATATTAAATTAAAGTTGAAAAAAAATGATGATATAAAGGATGTAAGCCTTTCATTGGATATTAGAAATGATAGTAATGAATTTGTCGCTCATATAAACAGCGCGGATGACAGGTTTAAATGTGATTTTAATCATAATGGAGAGAGTGAAGTACATGTCAAAGTTCAAAACGTAAATTTAGCACCTGGAAATTATGTTATCTCAATTTGGGCAGGGACTGATTTTGGGGAAAATTATGATTACATTGAAAATTGCTTGGCGATGCGCGTGCTCCAAAATGAGAAACTTATAAAAAGAACCACTCCATATGATTCAAGAGCTAAAGTAGTATTACCTTCATCTTGGAATTAAAACAAAATGAATTACTATAAAAATTTAGATTTCCTGAGATTTGTGGCCGTTAGCCTGGTAATAATTCAACATTGGCTATTACATGATTTTTTTATTGATATAGGAAAAATAGGTGTAACTATCTTTTTTGTATTGAGTGGTTTTTTAATAACAAACATTTTACTGAAAAGTAAAGAGGATATTGAAAGAAAAAGATATTCATTGAAAAAAGCTTTTTGCAATTTTTAAATACGGAGGTCTATTCGAATTTTTCCAATTTACTTTTTGCTGATAGGTTTTCTGTATTTTATGAATTATGAAATAGTTACAAAAAATTTATTTTGGCTGCTAAGTTATACAGTAAACATTAAGACGTATTTAAGTCAATCATGGTTAGGAACAATGGGGCCTTTATGGACACTGGCTGTAGAAGAACAATTTTATTTTTTATGGCCTGCAATTGTATTTTTAACTTCCTCAGGTAATTTCAAGAAACTATTAATAGGATGTATTATAGCGGGGCCATTATTTCGTTTGACGGCAATGATGCTGGCTATTTATTATTTTGATAATCCAGACTTGAATATTTCGAGTGTAACTTTAATGCCTTGTAACATCGATTTATTTGCTATGGGAGGTGTTTTAGCTTATGGTTTGAGAAATGGAATAAATGTTTTAGATTTTCCAAAAAGAAAGGTATTATTACTAACTTATTTGTTGTTTACTTTCATCATAATTTTTTCTGGGACTTTGTTTTATCATACTTTTTTCGTTTCAATAATAGGAATTTGGAGCTATTTTATAATTGCTTATTTGA
The DNA here is from genome assembly GCF_054777495.1 of Echinicola sediminis. NCBI lineage: Bacteria > Pseudomonadati > Bacteroidota > Cytophagia > Cytophagales > Cyclobacteriaceae > Echinicola > Echinicola sediminis. The sequence continues at coordinate 6,426 of NZ_BAAHAP010000147.1, forward strand.
TAAATGATAAAAAACACTACCAAAACATGTTTTTTCAGTTAAGGCCTTTTGTTTTTCTAGGAAAGATTAGCTACGGAGTGTATTTATATCACGGACCCTTTTTTTTTATTTTTGCTATAATTTCATTTGCTGAAATGAAATTATTTGGAGGCAGTTTTGTCTTTTTGGAATATCAGCATTCAAATCAGCTTATATTTATGAAAAACATAACCTATTTAATTTTAATAGCCTCATTATCTTGGTTCCTTGTTGAGAATCCAATAAATAAATTAAAACGTTATTTTGCTTAATTATATGAGTAGTAATCATCCTTTGATAACAGTTATAATGCCTGTTTACAATGGTGAAGTTTACCTTAGCGAAGCTATTTCATCAGTTTTAAAGCAGACCTATTCACATTTTGAGTTTATAATAATTAATGATGGAAGCAAAGACAACTCTCAAAAAGTGATTGAGTCATTTGATGATCCGAGAATAATTATTGTTAATCAAAACAATATGGGGGTCTCTAGGTCTTTAAACAAGGGAGTTAGTTTAGCAAGAGGTGAATATATTTGGCGTCACGATGCAGACGATTTTTGTTTGCCAGACCAACTGGAAAAGCAATTAAACTTTTTAAAAGAATATGACAATTTTGGACTGGTTTCTACTCAGGTCGCTTTTATGACCGATAGAGGAAAAATCGCCTATGATTTTAAACAGCCAAAGGATAGTTATTTTAAAAACAAAACTTTTGTGAAAGTCAAGAGGAAGCATTTTAATCCGTATTCACCAATTACGCATGCTACAGTATTGATCAAAAAAGAAGTTTTTAATTTAGTGGGAGGTTATAGAACTGAATTTAAAACTTCTGAAGATACTGATTTGTGGTTAAGAATATTGGAACATTATGATGTCGCTGTTCTGAATTACTGCTCTTATTTCGTTAGAATGAATGCGACTTCTGCTACACAAGTTTTTAAGGGTACTACCTCCTATTATAGAGATTTAGCATTTGAACTGGCAGATGAAAGAGCAATAAATGGAAATGATAGGCTTCAAAGAGGAGTTCAAATAGCTCCTCCTATTAAGCCTTTCAAAGGTCAAGCTCTTCCTAATAACAGAAAGAAGGGAGAAATTTATAGAAAGGACTTGTTGGATTTCAGCTACAAAGTGATGCTTAATGCAAAAGATTATCGAAACACAATTAGAGTATTACGTATTTCTGTTATTGATGGGTGGCGTTTGCGACAAACTTGGAAAGCGATTTTATTTCCTTTATTGGGGAATGGAATAGTAGAGACTGTAGTAAGTTTTAAAAAGATGCTTAAAATATAATGAAGCGATCGTTTTATCCCAATATAGAGGGGTTTAGAGGTGTAGCCGTGTTTCTAGTATTGCTTTCACATTGGATTGTGATTAAATTTTTCCCCCACCTGATTTTTTTGAAATTGGGGTATTTAGGCGTAAACTTCCTTTTTGTGTTAAGTGGTTTCTTAATTACAGAAATATTATTTATTGAAATTTATAATGATATTTCTCCTAAAACTATACTAAAGAATTTTTTTGCAAAACGGCTTCTTAGAATTTTCCCGATTTATTATTTGACTATCTTAATACTGGGATTTTTCAATTCAAACGAGAGTAGGGAGTTATTGCCGTGGACTTTATCATATACACTAAATGTAGGTCAAGTTTGGTTTGGAGCTGAAAATGATCTTTTTATGCATATATGGTCTCTATGTGTCGAGGAACAGTTCTATTTAATTTGGCCATTTATCTTGCTGTTTGTTAATAAGGTGAACTATAAATGGTTGATTTTATTTACTTTATTAGGCTCAGTGATTTTTAAATACCTTGCTATATTTTTTATGGGAAATTATGAGAGCATTATACACTCCAGTCTATTTTCGGCTTTAGATGCCCTTTGTATTGGTGGTGGCTTGGCCTATTTAAAATGCTTTAAATCCAGTCTATTTGATAAGATCAGCCAAATTCCCTCCATAGTTGTGCTATGTTTGTTAATCACCTTCTGGCTTACTTCTTATTATGAGGATTATTCTTATATGGTAATAAAACCTATCTTAAATCTCTTTGCAGGGGGGATCGCGTGTATAGTTATTGTTAAGGCAGTTTCAGGAGATCAAACCAATTTAATAAATAGATTTTTTAAACTAAAACCAGTTAAATACCTAGGGAAAATATCATATGGAGTTTATTTATATCATTGGATTCTTTTCTTTTTGCTAATGCCTAGCTTTAAGAGTTTTTGGAATAATCTTGATTTTAGTGGTTTTGGACGGTTTGGAATAATACAGTATAATATGTACGCGTTTAGTTTTTGTTTTTTTTTAGGACTTACTGTTCTATTATCAACTTTTTCATTCTATTTAATTGAAAAACCTATTCTTAAATTTAAGCGCTACTTTTGAGCATTATTAAATGATTTCAATAATAATTCCAAATTATAATCGAGCTCAATACTTAAAGGAAGCATTGAGCTCGGTAATCAACCAGACTTATCGAAACTTTGAGGTTTTGGTTATAGATGATGGAAGTACTGATGAGTCAAAAAGATTGGTAGAAAATTTT
>NZ_BAAHAP010000148.1:0-8758 GCF_054777495.1 Echinicola sediminis
GGCCATTAAATTTGAGGGGAGGATCAGTTTGGACATCAATACGGAAACCTAATTATTTAGTGGAAATTTCCCTTCCCTGGGGCTAGCCCCAGGGAAGGGAAAGGACAGAGTTTAGCTAACACTCCCAGTACGAAGTACGAAGTGACCTTCTCACTTCCCACTTCGTACTTCGTACTTCCTACATTATGCTCCAGCTCTTTTCTTCAGTACCACTGGTTCTTGAATCTTATTGACCACATATTCCATGAACGCCTTCAGGCCAGGATACTCCTGAGGCTGAACCATCTCCTTCTTTAAATCAAACATAATATTGATCCGCAACATATTGTTGCCTGGGTCTTCTTGGGGGATATAAACAAATTTAGCAGCCCCTCCCGGTATGGATATTACGAGTTGTTCTGGAAAGTCATCCAACTCATAGCCTTCTGGGATTTTTATATTGGCGATATAATTGTCGCTGATAAGGTAATTAAAATCAACCGGAAAAATTCGTTCATCAATCTTAAATGGATTCTCCTTAAAGCGTGCGATGATAATGGGATTGACCAAAACCATGTCGGCGTTCGTGTTGACAAGCCTATCTACCATAAAGCTATTTTCCACTTGCTTGGTTTTTCCTTCCGTTTGCTCCATAGAATAAGTGGACACCACTGCATTGTCCTCTAACTTTAACCATTCACCTGCCTTTTGCACATCCATTTCCTCATACTTCTCCAAAAAACTGATGGCATCGTAATCCAAATACCTCACCTTATGATCATAATGCAAAGAGTCTGCTTCCAAAGAGATGTCCACCATTTGTTTGATACCTGACTTGTGGTCCAGTCCTATCCGCTCCAAATCACTCCCCTGTTCTCTTACCAAAAATCCTCCTTCCACATGACAGGACAAGGGCAAATAACCAAAAGGCACAAACTCATCGGAGGTATCCCCATACATCTCCTCGCCGTCAACAGCTGCTTTTACGATCAGCCTGTTGAACTGCCTCACGAAGGGAAACTGAACCAAATAAGAACGACCGTTACCTTTACTGCTTATTAACAAGGGCAATGCCTCTATATCATTTGCTCTAAGCATGGCGATCAACAAGAGGTTAAGTTCTGCTTTGCTCCCCACCCTTCCTTCAATGAGTTTTCTCATTGATTGATCAGGGACGAATCCCCTCTCATCGTTTAGGGTATAATGATCTTTAATGTACTGATAAATATTCTCGGCTTTTGCCAATTGCGTTTCTCCCTCTATTTTGATCTCCTGAAGATCCTTAAAGGGACCATTATTTCTAAAATAAGACTTGAAACTTTCAATATCATAAAGTTCATCGGCCAGTTTTTGCCACGTACTCAACACCGGCGTATAATGTCCTTGGTTACTAAAATCCTTATAGCCCGCTAGCTGAAACTCTATTTTGTCAAGATAATCCACAAAGTTTTCCATATATGGCTCTGGCTTGATGGACTTCAGGTTTTCAAGAACCCATTCATTGGTTCCGCTTTCCTTTCTTTGTTGGTTGGCAAGGATAAAATGTTCTCCTTGCCCTAAAAAACGGTAATCCAAGTACTCAGGTATTTCTATTTGGTATTTTGAAAAAACGGTGGGAATGTCATTTTGGAATGACCATCCATCCAGGAAAGTCAGCGATTTGCTGTAAATATTGTATTCATATTCCAAAATAGACCCTTCCTTCACATTCGGAAAGGTAAATCGAATTTCCTTATACCCATTGCCCACTTCAGTTTCAAAGAAATCTTTTTTGGACATCTTGATGATCTCTTCCTTTCCATTTTCATAATTCATCACCTGCGCCTTCAGCCCTGATACCGATTCCATCCGGTCATCCCCTTCGTAAAAACGGATTATAACATCTGCATATTCCTTTGCACTGACATCAAAAATTTTTATCCTGCGCTTTGTTTCTGTAATCAGCTGGGAGTTGCTGAAAAAGCTGATTCCTTGCTCTCCCAATACCACAGCCGAGGCCTCAGGTTCAAAAGCACATTCACTCATCTCCAACTCCTCCTGACTGTATCTGCCCAATTTTATTTCTTGGGCCTTTAAAACACGTGATGACAAAATCACCATCAGCCCGATGGCAAACAATAGTAAATTTCTTTTATTTATCATTTTCTTAAAAATATTGGTTGCTCATCCAGTTTTGCAATTTGTTTGAGGGTATTACGAATTTCTTCCTCACTGACTCCTTCAGGAAAGTGAAAATCCACCGTCCTATTGATCTTTAATAAATTGCCTCTAAAAACTTGTTGCTTCTGATAATCAAAATAACCTTCTGTCAATTCCAGGTTTTCAATACTGCTTTCAAGTTCCATATTTTCGGAACTTTCTATTTCTATCTCTTCCTCCCACCGCATGTTGCGGTTATGGAGATTATCCAGATCAACGGATTGAAATTTAGGAGTAATGATCACCCTTTTGCTTGTACTTTGGTAAAATTTCTGGAGAAAGGTTTCATGGCTTAGCAGGGCTTTAGGTACAAGCCCACTCCTGTCCACCTCCAATCCATAATTCTCGATATGCGCTCCGCTGAGATGCAGGTCATTATAAAGGTGCTTTTGGAAATCCTTTTCATTTAGATGGTATTGCGCAGAGATATAATCCTGGGCAGCAAAACCTACAAGCTCCTTGGTCTGTCTGATCTTTGCCATTCCCTGATCCAGCAATTCTACTTTGGAAATGTTCTTGATCTGATTGAATGCAGCAGATCGATATGACGGAGTCTTCATTAATTTCCCTCCACCCTCATCCACCACCAACACATGGCGATCCATGGTGAAATCCCCTAAAAACCCGGCCGGCAAGGTACTGGATGTACATTCTAACCAAACCGTATCCGCCTCAAAAGGAACCTGGAGAATTACATGGTTGAATTGATTGGAAGGAAAATCAACATCTATGTCATCCTCATCGCTTCCGGCGCGCACCAAAGTATAGTTGGACTTTATTCCCGCTTCCTTAAGCATGGCATGCATAAACATAGAAAGCGCTTTGCAGTCTCCGTATTTTAAATCAAACACCTCCGCTGCCGCCATTGGCCTTAATCCTCCAATGCCCAGCTGAATGCTGACATAGCGATAATTATCCTGCATGTATTGGTAAAGAATCTTTATCTTCTCCAGATCATTTTCAGTACCATCAATAAGCTCTGCTACTTTTTGTTTGGCAGAAGCGGGCAAAAGCTCTCTGTCAAGATTTACTTTGTGGATCCACCTTCCCAATCCGTCCCAAGTTTCCAGATTAGAGTGGTAACCTTCCATGGAAAAAGACTTTGGAGCTATCTTGATCATCGCCACGCTATCTTTGTGCCGTTCCCCTTCTCCCATCGCCAAAAGATTGCTGAGCCGCCAATGGGCCTTCACCTTTCCTTCCTCTTTGACAACCTTTGCCTCTTGGTCTATATTGCTCAAATGATACCTCACGCCCATCGATTCCGGATAGATAAGGGTCAGCTCAGCATTCTTCACGAGCTGACCGTCCTTTCCCTCAGGCCTCCATGCCGGAAAAGACATATTCCCACTTGTTTTGGTGGTATATTCATATTCCAACTCAACGGGAAACTTTCCTGAATAAAGCTCAAAATACTTTAATCGGTTATCTTCAAAAACAGAGTAATCCGCGATTAATGAAACATCGTTGAGGTTTTTTAATTTTAATTTTTCTATTGTCTTTCCAGAAACGCCATCCCGAACCTCTCCAGCAAAATCCTCTATTCTGGTAAGTTCATCATAAAAAATAGCTATATAAGCATGCCCCAAACCTTCTTTACTTAACACAGTAAACTTTTCACGAACTGTACAGACCACTTCATGCTCAGTGGTTAACTCCAGACTAAGATTCTTCTCCACTGTTGAATGAAACAACTTCTTTTCTTCATTGACAGATTGCGCATTTACTCCTTTAGGAAAGCCAGTTACAACTAAAAAAAGAACTGCAATTGCTTTGGTAAAAACTGTATCCATTTCAAAATATAAATAGTGACTAACTAAAAAAACCAAACTCCCCGCAAAACAGGTAGTTTCTTTCCTTAAAGTAACATTTTTCACCCTAAAGTCATGCCTATAGTTTTAAAATTATTCCTCTCTTACTTTCACGAAAGCCTCGGTTTCCTATCTGCCTCCTTTTACGTATATTCGCCTTTTAAACTTTATAAATCATCGTTCATGAGCCAGTTAGAGATCAACAGTTTTGAGGAATTTGAAAAATATATCGGCCAACCTTTAGGCATTTCAGAATACCATAAAATCACACAGGAGCAGATCAATAAATTTGCTGATGCCACTTTAGACCATCAATGGATCCATGTGGATACTGAAAAAGCCAAGAAAGAGGGTGCTTTCGGAAACACGATTGCCCATGGCTACCTGACCCTCTCTCTTGTTCCTTATCTATGGGAACAAATCGTCAGGGTAAACAACCTGAAAATGTTGGTCAATTACGGCATCGAATCATTGCGCTTTGCCCAACCGGTCATCGTGGACAGTGAGGTAAGGCTGCATGCCAAACTGGCAAATATCACCAACCTCAGAGGAACCATAAAAACCGAAATGGATATCAAACTGGAAATCAAAGACCAAAGGAAACCCGCCTTTACAGGTAAATTGGTATTCCTTTACCATTTCAAATAATCACACAACGTTTCTAAACAGGCGGCCAAAAAGGCAAAAGCCTTTTCGACATAAAAAAAGTAGCCCCTACCCAGTGGCTACTTTTTTTGCTGTTAAACCAAAATAAATAATTCCTTTAATCCAAGCGGTTTCTTTCCTCTGTACTTCCACTTCTGTTGGACACTTTGAAGTTTTCTCCTTTGGAAAACTTCCATCTAAAGGTCAGGCGAATTGACTGCTGGCTGTTATATTGTCTCACTTCGGTATCAATCTTATCAAACTTCACTTTTCCCCGGAAATTCCTCATCCTAAAAAGATCATTGCCATTTAAGGTCAGGGCAAACTTATCATCCTTGAAGGTTTTGGTGACACCGGCATCTATCCATCCAAATCCCTTTGCCTCCAACTGTCCCTCCAGAAAAGGACTCAAATACATCCCAACAAGCTCCACTTTGAAGCCCTTGGGCAGGGTGATATTGTGCTGGGACCGGGCCATATAGGACACCTGTTGCATATCCAGGAATTCATCCCCTATCTGAGACTCATAGGTTTTATAATATAAGTGTAGCATATTACTGGTGCTGTACCATTCGGCGATATCTACTGGCACCATCATCCGTAGACTTAAGTCTTCCGATTTATCAAAATTCTGTCCCTGCAAGATGGTCTCCCGGGTTTCTTCATTCTGCGTCATCACCTGGCCAAAGGCATTAGTGGTTTTTGAATAAGCCAAGGTGAATTGATAGATCCCCTTGACCACATGGCTCATTTCGATATTGGTGGCATATTGTGGTTTTAAGTTTGGATTTCCCCGTTCAGTGGTTAAGGGATCCACATAAAAAACATAAGGGTTCAGCCAGTGATAATTTGGCCGGGTTATTCTGCGGTTGACATTATAGTTGATCTGGTATTTATCGGAAACTTTGTGTTGGAGATACATGCTAGGAAACAGGTTTACATACTCTTGTTTGTTCACCTGATTCAAGGTGACTGAATTTCCAGTGATATCCGAGTACTCAAGCCTTAGACCGGCCTGAAAATCCAACTTCTTGCTGATGGGAGACTTGAAGGAAGTATAGGCCGCCAGAACGTTTTCATTGTAGATAAAGTGATTACTATTGGGATCAGGCTCGAAAGGCCCATCTTCCTGGCTCCTGGAAATGTCCAGCATATTATCCGACTCCACCCAGCTCCCCTTAAGGCCTGCCTCCAGTTTTTGATCCTCCCCAAACGGCTTGACAAAATCCGTTTTAGCCGTCAAAATAGTATAGTTCATGGAATTGCCCGTCCTGATCCTGTCCATAGTACCGGCATCTCTCTCCTCATTCAGCCAATAACTGTTGGTCAGTATCCCCAAACTGCTCCCATCCACCGCAGTGTAATCCACATCGGTTGAAAACTTTGTCCCCAATGTATCCAGGTTAATGATGTGGTGGAAATTGGTGAATATTCTTCTGTTATCATTATCGGCATCATTTATAGCCAACAGGTGATTTATATCGCTGTTGCCAGGATTACTGATGTCGGTCAAAGAATGCCCCTTATTTTTCCCATTGTAGTCTGAAGCCTGTACATTGATCCCTACTGTATGCTTATCATTGATCTGATAGTCCGCGCCTCCGGTGAAGAACACACTTTTTCCGCCCAGCCTTAGCAGTGCTTCCTGATCAAAATCAGACCGGCCACTTTCCAACTGAAACCGCCTTAATATCTCCAGATCTATATCCCTCACCCAGCTGTTGTAATTCAAGCTGGCATTGGTGGTCCATTTCCCTCGCTTCATATTAAGGGTAGCCCCGGCAAAAGGTGCGTGACGACCATTGAAATAGTGTCCCGCCTGAACACTCCCATTGGTCCCGTTATAGTCGTTCTTTTTCAACTTGATATTGAGCACACCCGCCGCTCCTTCCGCATCGTACTTGGCAGGAGGGTTATTGATCACCTCAATGCTTTTGATATTGTCCGCAGGCATAGCCCGTAGAAAATTGGCCAGATCCTCAGCACTCATATAGGTTTGCCTATCGTCGATCAGGACAATAACACCTGACCGCCCGTTCAAATTGATCTTCCCATCGGCGTCCACATAGACCCCCGGGGACCTACCGATCACATCCAAGGCATTACTTCCCTCAGCCATCACGGTTCCCTCCACATTTACCACTGTCTTATCAGCCTCTATGATCACCTCTGGTCGGCTGCTCCTTACCTCCACCTCATTGAGGGAAGTGGCTTCTTCTTCTATCGCGATGGTTCCAAAATCCTTTTCCATCCCACTTTTCAGATCAAAGGGCTTGGAAATAAAAGTCCGGTACCCAAGTGTGGAAACACTCAAGGTTACTTTTCCGGTCTTGGAAGTGGCGATAAGAAACTGCCCGGCATCATCCGATACCGCCCCTGTGATCAGCTGGCCTGACCCCTCCTCCAACAAAGCAACATTGGCAAATGGCAACGCTTCCCCCTTGCTGCCTTTGACTTGTCCTGTCACTTTTCCGGATTGTTGCCCTAGGGCCTGGGCCGCTCCGAGCAGAAAAGTAAAGATTACAATAAATAGTTGATAAGAAATTTTCATGATGTGCTGGTTTATGCTATCCAGCAATACTCTTAGAAAATCTGATGCCATCAATAAAAAAGGTGGCTGGACACCCAAAAAAGGTGATTTATCAAAAAATGACGCCTGTAGCTGTATCGTAAGCGGACAGTTCAAACGTCCGATTTAGACACAAAAAAACCCCGATCCGCAAGGCAGACCGAGGAATTTTCTCAGTTAATTTTAATCGTCACCGGCTTATTTGGCAGCCGCATATCTTTTACCTACTTCTTCCCAGTTTACCACATTCCAGAAAGCTGAGATATAGTCAGGTCTTCTGTTTTGATAGTTAAGGTAGTAGGCATGCTCCCATACATCAAGTCCCAAGATAGGAGTACCAGGGCATTCAGCCACATCCATTACTGGATTGTCCTGATTAGGGGTAGAGCACACACACAGCTCTTTTTTATCGTTTACACACAACCAAGCCCATCCTGAACCGAATCTGGTAGCAGCAGCTTTGTTAAACTCCTCTTTCAAGGCATCAAATGAACCAAACTTGGCATCAATTGCTGCAGCAAGATCACCTGAAGGTTGTCCACCGCCGTTAGGAGAAAGAACCGTCCAGAAAAGGGAGTGGTTATAGTGACCACCACCGTTATTTCTTACAGCAGCATTAGAACCTGCTACTTTCATTAACTCCTCTAGGCTTTTACCTTCAAGGTCAGTACCGGCAATTGCGTTGTTCAAATTCGTAACATAAGCATTATGGTGCTTACCATGGTGGATTTCCATTGTTTTTGCATCGATACTTGGTTCCAATGCTTTAACATCATAAGGTAATTGAGGTAATTCAAAAGCCATTGTTTATAAAATTTTATAGTTTAACATTAAATAATAATTCCTATCAAAATATCTATCCTTCAAACCAAGATACACCCAAAATGGTTCTCTGGATTCCTAAATACTCTTAATTTCTCAACTTTTGGAAAAAGACATCCAATAAGGCCTTGGCCTCATCTCCCATGAGGCCATGCCTGACCTTGGTTTTTGGATGCAGCAAATTTCCGTCCAGTCTTCCATAGCCTCTCCTTGGATCAGATGCAGCATAATACAATCCCCCTAGCTGCGCCCAAAAACTGGCCCCGGCGCACATGACACAAGGTTCTAAAGTAACATACAGCTCGCATTCTGTAAGGTATTTTGCACCCAATGCATCAGAAGCTGCGGTAATTGCCAGGATTTCGGCATGGGCGGTGACATCCGTTAGTTTTTCTGTCTGGTTGTATGCCCTGGCGATAATCCTGTTCCGACATACCATCACAGCACCCACGGGAATCTCTCCTTCATCAAAAGCAATTCTGGCTTGCTTGAGGGCCTCGTTCATAAAATATTCTGGCGTATAGAGATCCATGTCAGCTATTTTAGCCATTGAAGTTAATGTAATTTTATAAAGGGACAAAACCACACCAGCTGCCCTAAACGCAAAATTTTAATACTGAGGCAAAAAAAAAAGCGGCCGGCGCCGCTTTCTATATTTTTAGAATAATAATTCGAAGACTTCGTTTCTGACTCCTTCGTTAATGATCAGTGCCAAAATCAGCGAGACCACCAG
>NZ_BAAHAP010000149.1:0-8547 GCF_054777495.1 Echinicola sediminis
TTGCCAACGTATAGTTCGATATGGTCTGTTCCGTTAATAGGGAGAAAATCGGTTTGCATATGGCTTTTTCTTTTGGGTTTATATGGATTACCTCCTAAACAAATATAGGATTTTAAATGGTTTTCTAATAGGTACTGGTCAAGGAATGGGTAGGAGTGGTAGGCTAATCCAAATGGACTTTTTTTATGTTACATTTACTTTCATAGGGTAGAAAACGAGCACCGTTTTGCTCTTGAATTTGAATGAAAAATAGATTGGAAGTGAACTTGCAGCAGGGTGCAAAGCGGAAAAAGTTCATCTTAGGCTTTTTTCTTTTTTGGAAACTGCTCTCGGATTATCTACCTTCATGTTAAATTTCAAAATCAATCAATAAGTAATGGATTTAAATAAGTTAGACAAGGACCTAACCGCTATCGTAGAAAAAAGAATAGAGCTGAGCAAATTGACGTATGCCGATGAAGAATACGATGATATTGAAGAGGCTTTACATGATTTGGAAGATGATTTCAATGAGGAGTTTGGTGATGAACTGGAAGGAGAACTGGAAAAAATTTACGATAAACTGGATTCGGATACGGATATTTTGCTTCCGTCTGCTTATTTGGCAAACAAATACACCCCTATGCTAGCAGATGCGAAAGGGATCGTTTCCTATGAGGTAAAAGGAAAAGAAGGGGTACCTATTGAATCAGAGCAATTTGATGGGCAAGATGTAAGGATAATTTTGATTCCCAATCCCGCACGTTTTGTAATGCAGATCAATGGTGTAGCGATGAAAGATCTTTGGAGATCAAGATAAGCTGCTGCAGATATTATGATAAACAACAAAGGCTACTTCCAAGAAGTAGCCTTTGTTGTTTATAGACTTGTAAAGATGCATCGGATTTTATTTGTGGCTATAAGGGAAAGTAGATCGTCCATTGTCCAATGATAGGGTGTCGCTCTGACCACCCAATAACCAAATAACTCAATAACCCAATAACTAAATAAGCGATAGGCTATTACCCGTATCCCAGTTTCTTCCTTATTTTATTCAAGGTTGCTTGGGCGATTTTCTTGGCTTTGGCTTCTCCCTCTGCTAGCTTGGCTTCCAGTTCTTCCGGGTTATTCATATAATAGTCAAAGGTTTCCCGCTCTTTGGCGTATTTATCCTGGATCAGATCGAGCAATTCTTTTTTGGCATGACCGTAGCCAAAGTTTCCCGCAAGGTACTTTTTCCTAAGTCCTTCTGTCTGCTCTTGACTGGCAATAAGACTAAACAACTTAAACACATTACAGGTAGCAGGGTTTTTAGGTTCTTCCAGTGGTGTGCTGTCTGTGACTATACTATAGACATTCTTCTTTAGCTGCTTGGCAGGGAGGAAGATGTCGATGTAGTTGTTATAGGATTTGCTCATCTTTTGACCGTCAGTCCCGGGGATGATCATGACCTCTTCATTCACCCGTACCTCAGGAAGGATAAGGATTTCTTCCTCCATGCGGTGGTTAAACGAATTGGCGATATCCCGTGTCATTTCCAGGTGCTGCATTTGGTCTTTTCCCACAGGAACGATGTCCGCATCGAAGATCAGGATATCCGAAGCCATCAGTACGGGATAGGTGAAAAGTCCGGCATTTACATCCGCTAGCTTGTCCGATTTATCCTTGAAGCTATGGGCATTGGCCAGCATTGGATAGGGAGTGAAGCAACTCAGGTACCAGGTCAGTTCTGCAATCTCAGGAATACGTGATTGTCTATAAAAGACCGTTTGGGAGATATCCAGGCCGAAGGAAAGCCAAGCAGCAGCTACGGCATGAACATTCTCTTTTCGTAGGTTGCCATCTTTGATGGTAGTGAGAGAGTGAAAATCGGCTATAAAAATGAAGGATTCGTTATTGTCTTTTTTGGTCAATTCAATTGCCGGGACAATGGCTCCCAGGATATTTCCAAGGTGGGGCCTTCCCGAGCTCTGAATTCCTGTCAGTACTCTTGCCATCGTTTAAATTTTTGTCGCAAATTAAAGAAATATAGACACAATTCGCTTGAAATTTACCGTTATTTGTGATTATGAAGAGAATAGGATTTGTACTTATTGTATTCACCTTGGTTTCAGGTTTGAGTTTTTGTGTTCATGCTCAGGGACTTGCTTCCACTGACCTGCTGTGGGAAAGGCAGCATGCCAGCTTAGGTGCTGTGATGGAAGAGCATGGAGCGGTCATCTCTGATTTTTTTGTGGTCAATAATGGCGCGGTACCTGTGGTGATTGAAGAAGTGGAAACGGATTGTGGCTGTACCACGGTAGATTTTTTAACGGACACTTTGGCCCAAAATGAAATCGGCCTCGTTAAAGTGGCCTACCAGCCAACGGGCTTTGGAGGTAAATTTCAGAAAAAAATAGTGGTAAAGACCAATACCAATCCTTCGGGAGATACCTTGTATCTGGAGGGCAGCAATATACCTTATCCGGCCAATGTCGCTTCCTATTACGATTACAAGATAGGAAATCTAGGTTTTCGGTTCAGCTCTGTCAATATGGGAGAGGTCTTTACCAATGAGCCAAAAATAAAATATGTGGACTTTTACAATTTTAAGGATCTGCCGATCACGTTGGATGAACAAAACATGGAGCTTCCCGAACATGTCAAAATAGACATGATTCCAGCTATCGTGCCCGCCAAATCCAGGGGATTGTTGGCCATTCAGTACGATGCGGTGATTAAGGATGATCTGGGCTTCTTTGATGAAAACGTGGCTTTTAACATTGAATCAAACGGGAACGAGGCAGTTGAGTTAAGACTGCTGACTACTATCCATGAGTATTTTGCCCCGGTACCTAAAAGTGAGCTGAGTACAATCCCGCATTTGGCGATTTCGGAGGTGGAAGTAGACCTTGGAAAGATTTCGAGTAGACAGGTGGTGTCAAAATCCATTAAACTGACCAATACCGGAAAAGAGCCCGTTAATATCCGTAAGATCTTAACGAATTGCGAATGCGTGGTTATTGACTTGCCCAAGAAGGACTTGGCTCCCGGTGAACACACGGAGCTGCTTTTTACCTTTGACCCAAAAGGAAGATTAGGGATAGATCATAAAATGATCACCATTTTCAGTAATGATCCCCTGAATCCTACCAGGACCATTGTGGTGAAAAGCAGGATTGATTAGAGGTTGTAAGGTTTAAAGGTAGTAAGGTTGGGATTCGATGAATTGTGATTTGTTGACTGGTCACCTGTTATGCAATAGGGCATTGCTTAGTTGGGCCATGGTTTGACGGGTTAATCGATGTTGGATTGCCCGTGTTATGATTACCAGAGGTCCAGTCAAGGGACTTCGATCAGGGATCGAATATCAGCCAGTGGGGCTTTTATCTCCTGTCTTTCTGCTTCGGTACTTATTTAGCACTCCTGTTGCTTTTGTTATTAAACTTAGCTTTCCTCTCCATACGGGCCCTAAAAAATGCTTACATTCATTTAAAAGCAGAAATTCCCGTGATTTCATGCCCCAAAATTAGCAAATGGATATCGTGTGTTCCTTCATAGGTGATCACCGACTCCAAGTTCATCATATGCCTCATGATGGGGTATTCTCCCGTAATGCCCATTCCCCCATGGATTTGTCTGGCCTCCCGGGCAATGTCCAAGGCCATGGCCACATTATTTCGTTTGGCCATGGAAATCTGCGCAGAGGAGGCTTTACCCTCATCTTTTAGTTTGCCCAATCGCCAGGCCAACAGTTGTGCTTTGGTGATTTCAGTGAGCATTTCTGCTAATTTTTTTTGAACCAACTGGAATGAGCCGATGGGTTTGCCAAACTGTATCCTTTCCAAGGCGTATCTCTTGGCCGAGTCGTAGCAGTCCATGGCGGCTCCAATAGCTCCCCAGGCAATTCCGTACCGGGCAGCATCAAGACATTGAAGCGGAGCTCCCAGTCCGGATTTTCCCGGAAGTAGATTTTCCTTTGGCACCTTTACATGGTCAAAGACCAATTCTCCTGTGCAACTGGCGCGTAAGGACCACTTGTTATGCGTTTCGGGGGTGGTAAAGCCTTCCATGCCTCTTTCCACGATCAGTCCATGGATTCTTCCTTCCTCATCTTTGGCCCAAACAACGGCAATATCCGCTTTGGGAGAATTGCTGATCCACATTTTTGCACCGTTGAGCAGGTAATGGTCACCCATATCTTTGAAATGGGTTTTCATGCCGCCAGGATCAGAGCCATGATCCGGTTCTGTCAAGCCAAAACAACCCAAAAGTTCGCCTGAGGCAAGTCGGGGGAGGTATTTTTGTTTTTGGCTCTCACTGCCGAAAGCATAAATAGGAAACATTACCAACGATCCCTGAACAGAAACGGTGGACCGCATGCCAGAGTCGCCCCTTTCGATTTCCTGCATGATCAAACCATAGGAAATATAATCCAGGCCACCGCCACCGTATTCCTGAGGTATTTGCGGTCCGAATGCGCCCACAGCTCCGAATTTTTTGATGATCTCTTCCGGAAATACGGCCTGTTGCGCCCATTCTTCGATCTTGGGGGATATTTCTTTTTTGACAAAGTCCCTGATTGATTGGCGGATCAGCCGGTGTTCTTCGGTAAGCAGGTCATCCATATGATAAAAATCCACTCCTTCGAATCTATCTTGCTTTTGGGAGTTTTTGGGCCTTGGAATTGACGACATAATGTTTTGTTTTATTGGGTTTTTAGACTGATTTTTGCACTTTCATTATTGAAAGTACTTCTCTAAAGGCTTTATTAATTAAGCAAGAAGTTTGATAAAAAGCTATATTACTCCCATAAAAATATACCCATGAGCAAGGAGCGGCCATCCCAAGAGATCATTGAAAAAATACAGTTGCTGAATGAGAAATACAAAGCTTCAGGACAGGATATGCTTTCTTATCTCGAAGGGCTGCTGTACGCGGATTACCTGACTTACTGGGATTATATTAACCTGGACACCTTGCTTACTTTGCAACAGCCCAAGACTTCCTTTAAGGACGAGAAAATTTTTATCATCTATCATCAGATCACAGAGCTGTATTTTAAACTCATCATCTGGGAACTGGAGCAAATCTGTGATGAGAAAGTGGCCAGAGCAGCTTTTCTAAAAGAGCGGATCAATAGGTTGATAATGTATTTTGATCAGCTGGTCTCTTTTTTTTCCGTAATGTGGAAGGGCATGGAAAAAGAGCAGTTTCTTAAATTCAGGATGTCATTGCTGCCATCCAGTGGTTTTCAGAGTGCGCAGTACAGGATCATAGAAATCATGTCCACGGAAATTCAGTACCTGGTCAATCTGGAAGAAAGAAAGGACTATATGGACATCAACCTTACCAGTGTAGACAGTCTCTTTGATATCCTTTATTGGCAGTCTGGAGCAAAGGAGCTGGCCACTGGGGAGAAGACATTGACGCTGAAGACCTTTGAGCAAAAATACGGGAAGCAATTGAAAGAATTGATATTGGCTTACCGGAAGAAGAATTTGTGGAAAGTCTATCAAAGCTGTCCTGATATAGACGATGAGCTGACCCAGCTGATGCGAACCTATGACCTGAAAGCCAATGTCTTTTGGCCTCTGGCCCATTATAAGTCGGCAGTGAGGTATCTGCACAAAGCCCCGGCTGACATCGCTGCCACTGGCGGGACCAACTGGCAGAAGTTCTTGCCCCCCAGGTTTCAAAAGGTGATATTTTTTCCTGAATTGTGGTCCGAAGAAGAGATTGATGAATGGGGAAAAGGCTGGGTCGTGAAAGAGATATTCGGTAAGGAGGAAGAATCCTGAGCCTGAATTGCAATTATTTTAAGAAATATAAGAATCGTTTTAAGGATAAATACCTTAACCAATTATGAAAAAGGAAGTACAGCTTAGAATCAGTCCTGAAATCGCTTTTGATGAACCTCGTTTTGAAGCGGCTGTATTGGCGCATTTAGGTTTGCGAAGCCAGGAAGATGAAATAAAGATCAGGCCTTTAAAGCGCTCTATTGATGCAAGGGGGAAGCAAGTAAAGGTTAATATTTCAGCTGAAGTCTATGTCAATGAGCAGCCAGGACCTAGAATTTCGGCCTCCAAAGCGTATCAAAATGTGCAACATGCGGACCCTGTCATAATTGTAGGTGCCGGTCCGGCGGGGTTGTTTGCAGCCTTACGGGTGATCGAATTGGGAGGCAAACCCATCGTACTAGAGAGGGGGAAGGATGTACGAAGCAGAAGGAGGGATCTGGCGGCCATTAACAAAGAACATATTGTCAACCCTGAGTCCAATTACTGTTTCGGAGAAGGAGGGGCAGGGACTTACTCTGATGGAAAGCTATACACACGCTCCAAAAAGCGCGGAGATGTCAGAAGAATTTTGGAAATCATGGTAGCTCATGGGGCCACAGAGGAGATTCTTGTGGATGCCCACCCGCACATAGGCACCAATAAATTGCCAGTGTTGGTATCAGAGCTAAGACAGAGCGTTTTGGATGCGGGAGGGGAGATCTTGTTTGATACGAAAGTGACTGATTTTTTAATGGAAGGAAATGAGATGAGGGGAGTGGTTACCGCTGATGGTGAAAAAATCAAAGGGATAGGGGTAATACTGGCCACAGGCCATTCGGCAAGGGATATTTTTCATCTGTTGCATGAAAGAGATATTTTGATAGAGGCCAAGCCTTTTGCACTGGGCGTTCGTGTGGAGCATAGTCAGCAGTTGATAGACCAGATCCAATATCACTGTTCTAAAGACCGGGGAGCTTATCTGCCCGCGTCTTCTTATGCTTTGGTACAACAGACCCAATTTGATGGAAAGCAACGGGGTGTCTTTTCGTTTTGTATGTGTCCGGGAGGGTTTATTGTTCCTGCTGCCACAGCCCCGGGAGAGTTGGTGGTGAATGGGATGAGTCCAAGCAGGCGCGACAGTAAGTTTGCCAATTCAGGAATAGTGGCGGCTGTGGAACTGGAAGATATACCGGCCTATCAGCAATACGGACCCTTGGCAGCCATGATGTTCCAGGCAGACGTAGAAAAGAAGGCCTGGGAAGCAGGAGGGGGTACCCAGGTGGCACCTGCCCAGCGCTTAATGGATTTTGTGGACCGAAAGGCAAGTTCCAGTCTACTGGAAACTTCCTATCAGCCGGGTTTGAGCTCTGTGGATATGGGGGGAGAAGTTTTACCTGAATTTATAGCCCAAAGGCTAAGGGATGCCTTTGTCGGCTTTGGCAACAAGATGAAAGGTTATCTCACAAACGAAGCACAGATTATCGGAGTGGAAAGCAGGACTTCTTCGCCAGTGAGGGTCCCGAGGGAAAAAGAATCCTTCGAGCACCCTGTCATCAACAGGCTCTATCCCTGTGGGGAAGGGGCAGGTTATGCTGGTGGCATAGTTTCTGCAGCAATGGACGGAGAAAGATGCGCGGAAAAACTAATGGAAAATTATGGAAGAATCAGGTAAGAAAACAGTCATCATAGGTGCAACTGACAATCCGGGGAGGTATGCTTTCCTTGCGGCAGGTATGTTAAAGGAAAGTGGTCATCCTATAGTGCCCATGAGCATTCATGCCGGAGAGGTCCAAGGACAAAAAATGCTAGACCTCAACGAAAAAATCCCGGTAGAGGGGGTGCATACAGTTACCATGTACATCAACCCAAGCCATCAGGAAGAATGGGAAGATTACCTCCTGTCACTAAATCCAAAGCGGGTGATTTTTAATCCAGGCTCAGAGAATCAGGGTTTTAGGGATCGCTTGGAAAAAGCGGGAGTTGAGCCGGTAGAGGCATGTACTTTGGTGCTGCTCAGGACCAATCAGTTTTAATCTGGAAAGCAGGATTCCGTCGGGGATTTTTTGGCTTATTATGGCTATTATGTGGCAAAAATGTCGTATTATTATAGGTTGAAAGTGAAATTGAAGGTAGAGGAATTTTTCCTCTTTATTCTTTTATAAATGCTATTATGAGTAAAGAACAAGCGTCAAATTTAGGGGAGTATTCTGCTGGGAATATTCAGATATTAGAAGGTTTAGAGGCAGTAAGAAAAAGGCCTGCCATGTACATTGGGGATGTGGGCATCAAAGGACTGCACCACCTGATTTGGGAGGTTGTTGATAACTCAGTAGATGAAGCCTTAGCAGGACACTGTGATACCATTCATGTGACCGTCCAGGAAGATAACTCCGTAAAAGTATCCGATAATGGCCGGGGGATTCCAACAGACATGCATGAAAAGGAGAAGCGGTCCGCACTGGAAGTGGTGATGACAGTACTTCATGCCGGAGGTAAATTTGACAAGGATACCTACAAGGTTTCTGGAGGACTTCATGGTGTGGGGGTTTCCTGTGTGAATGCCCTATCGACCATGTTAAAAGCCACCGTCTACCGAAACGGAAAGGTATTTGAGCAGGAATATTCCAGAGGGGTGCCACAAACTCCCGTAAATGAAATAGGGACTACAGATAAAAGAGGTACCACCATTCATTTTAAACCGGATGGAGAGATCTTTAATGTAACCGAATATAAGTATGAGACCATAGCTACCCGATTGAGGGAAATGGCCTTTTTGAATGCCGGTATCAGGATTTACCTCAAAGACATG
>NZ_BAAHAP010000150.1:0-8498 GCF_054777495.1 Echinicola sediminis
GTTCCTCCCGTCAGAACAGTAAAAATCCCATTCTACCATGTCGTCTTTCCCTGTCCCGGATAGATAGTGAATTTGTGTCTCTTCACTTTTTAATTGAGCCTTTAATCCATTGAAGGGTAAAAGTTGGAAGAGTACTAATACAAAAATGATTTTGATATGATTTTTCATGATAAAACTTAATTTTTCAGTTATTCCGTTTTACGTGAGGATAGTGCCTTTAATACTACCCCAAACAAAATCAATTCTCTGGAAATTAGTTAACTTTAACGTCACTTTAACGGTACCTATAACGGTTAAAGCTACGATAAAAAGCAAAACATCAATACTTCAAACCAGACTGATCCTCAATTAAATAGGTGATTCTCTATGCTCTCTAAAGAAAAAAAATTGGAAATAACCGAACAAGTTGTAAACAGTAACACCTTTATGAATGCCCCTACAAGTATTGCTATTTTAAAATATCTAGTGGAGGCAAACATTGAAGGCCGTTTTCTAAAAGAAGGCATTATTGACCATGAGTTTTTTGGGGCCGAGCCTGGAGCTCATAAAAGTACCCCCAGAGTCCGGGTGAATATTTATAACCTCAGAAAAAAACTAAAAAACTATTACGAATCTGAGGGAGGCAATGACCTTTGGCAAATTAAGTTGGATAAAGGCCAATACAGCATTCGTTTTGAGAGAATGAACCCAAAGCTGAAATACCTTCCACTGACCAATTTCAAGAAACTATTGCCTTACTTACTCACAACAGTTGCTGTAGGTTTACTTATCATCACCCACCTTCCACCTTCAAAGCCCTTACTATGGGAAGGTTTTTTTGATGATAAGCATTCGACCAACCTGTTTATTGGCGATGCCTTTGGATACGGCGGCCAGACTATTTCTGGTTTACCGGGATGGACCAGAGATTTCAGCATCAACAGTTTAGATGAATACTATAAAATGCTTGAAAATAAACCCGAACTAAAACTACTGACCAAGCCTACTGACTTTAATTATTCTACACGAATGGCAGAACATGCCACCCATGATTTTGCCCGGCTTTTTACTCTAATGAGGCATGATTTTGAAATCAAATATGCCACCAATACATCATTCGCAGATATAAAAAAGGGAAACACTATTTATATTGGTCGTCTTAAAGAGCAAAAAAAGTTCTTTTATCTGTTTAATGAGGGGAATAAGTATTTTAAGATACAAGATAACCAAGTTCATTTTTTGGGAAAGGGAAACCTTCCTGACACCACGTTTATTGCCGATACGGAAAATACAGAATCCGACTATGCCCTGGTTTCGAGGATTCCCGGGCCCAATAATACGGAGCAGTTTTTCTTTTTTTCCAACCACGATATCGGGGTAATGGCTACGGTGGAATACTTCACTAATCCCGATTCTCTTAAGGCCTTCACTGAAAAATATCTAAACAATGACATCTATTTTACCGCGATCTATAAGGCCAAAGGGAAAGAAAGAATCAATCTTAATTTAGAAGAGATCTTGGTAGTGCCTTTTGATTAGTATTTTTTTGAGTTTGTAAAAAATCCTCATACCTGAATGCAGCAACGGAGAATATTAGGATCTATAGTACAAGCTTGAAAAGACGTTCAATCGAAAACCTAATATTCTGGGCAGTAAAATCCATTTCTCAAGTCTTCTACCATGCTCAATCCGTAAAAGACCTGCTGGAGGAACGGTCTTTTGTAGGAAAATCAAGAGGCATCGGAACAGTAACATTCCCCGAACCGGCCCATTCCACTCCCCTAAGAAAGGTGGTGATAAAACCTACACCAGACATGGATTTTTCATCGTGGCCAAGTGTAGTATGAAAAATCCTTCCCTTTCCATAATCCAAAACCATCAAGACAGGCTCATGCCTACCCTCACCTCCTTCTCGGGTAAGGTCTTCACCTGTTGCCAGTACTTTCATGTTTTTGGCTGGACCACGCATATGGGCATAACATTCGTCCGGGGCTCCCAACCATTTTTCCGGCATTCCTTCAGTGATGGGGTGATTCTCCCGAAGGGTGATTTCAAAAGAGTGGCGTTTACCATGGCGACCCGCTGCACCTGGCGAATGGTCCTCTACCCGTTCTCCTTTATCATCGTAATAAACGTAAGGACCACTGGTTTCATTTCTTCCTCCCCAACCACCTAAACCTACCATATCATTATATGCATCCCATTCAGGAAAGCTGTTGTCTGCAGCATGCACAGCTACAAAACCTCCTCCCTTTCGCATGTAGTTTTCAAATGCCTCTTGGGTCTCTTTTGACCAGGATGCCGCCTTCCAACCGAAATTGGAAATCACTACATCGTATTTTGAGAAATCAGGGGAAAATTCAGGGTCAGCTTTGGGCTCGTTGAGGTGTTCTCCAGGTCCAACATCTACTTTATCCAGGTAAACTGCCTGAGGTTGGCCGTTCCACAAATACTTTGTGCGCGCTACATCCACTTTGAAGATTCCTGTATTTTCAAGATAGCTTTTCATCATCACCGTGGTCTTCGGCCAGGCATGGTGGTTGTTTTGGCCATCCACGATCAGCACCTTGATGCTTTGGGGAGATTGTGCAAGAACACAAAAAGATATAACAAGCAACAAAATAGTTAAAGTAAGGTTTTTCATTCCTTTGTAGTTTTCATTTAAACCAAACATACAAAAGGATTGCTTAATATCTTGATCAACCATCCAATCAAAAACATTCCGTTTAGAGTTTTGAACATTTAATCCATATACCAGCCCCTACTCCGCAGTTGAATATTATCGTTTTCCATGATATCCAACATTGTTTAATGCGGTCTTCCAGCTACTTGCTGATAATTTGATCCTACATCATAGAGTGCTATTTTAATGCCTTCATAAATTCCAGCTATGATGCTTCCCAAAAACTCACCAAGCTCCGCTTTCCTTTCTTCTTGATAATGCTTTCCGGAAATTGATTTAAATTTCAAACTTGTAGTTAAAACCCGATTCATAGATTTCACCAATTGGTAAAACCTCCATCCTTCTTTTTTAAGTGAGGGACTTCCAGAAATTCGAAGGACTGCTTTTTCAGTAGTGCTTCATTTACCTCCACCCCCAGACCAGGTATTTCTGGCACCATATACTTTGTGCCGTCCAATTCCGGTTGAATGGTATAGATTGTTGGATCATTGGTTCCCATCTGCTCTGCTGGGGTATTGATTTCTTCCAACCAGTTAAAATTAGGGCAGGATGCAGCAAGGTGAATAGAGGCAGCAGTGCAAATAGGCCCAAGCGGATTATGGGGCATCAAGTCAATATAATGGGCTTCGGCCATGGCTGCTACTTTTTTTGATTCCGTTAAGCCTCCTACATTGCAAACATCCAATCGAACAAACTGGGTCAAATTTTCCTCAATATAAGGCAGAAACTGCCACTTGCTACTAAACTCCTCTCCAATGGCAAAAGGAACATCGACCATTGTCCTAAGTGCCCTGTACGTTTGGGGAGATTCATCCCGTATGGGCTCTTCTATAAAATCCAAGGTACCACGTGGCATTCTGCTAATAAAAGATACCGTTTCGGGAACTGAAAGCCTGTGGTGGTAATCTATTCCAATGGTAATAGCCTTACCCGTCATTTTGCGTAGTTCCATTACCCATTCCGCCAAGTTGGCAATCGATTCTCTCGGCTCAAAAGTCCTTCCGTCTGGGGACACTTCATATTCAGCAGGAGCCAGCCGAAGCACCTGCCAGCCTTCTTTCAGTAGAACCTCGGCTTTTTTTAATAAATCATCCTTGGAATTAAACCTTAGAGAAGCAAAACAATCGATATGTTCTCTTTGACTTCCTCCAAGTAAATCAAATACCGGAACATTCAATAATTTTCCTTTGATATCGTATAAAGCTATATCAATAGCCGATATCGCAGCAGTCAATACCCGTCCACCTTCAAAATATTGACTTCGATACATTTCCTGCCAGATTCCTTCGATTTGGAAGGGGTCTTTCCCCAACAGAAACTGTCTATAATGTTGGATTGCACCGATCACCGCCTGTTCGCGCGTGGAAAGTCCAGAGGCTCCCCATCCATAAACGCCATTGCTCAATTCAATTTTCACAAGCAATTGGTTGCCCGAACCAACTTTTACGGGATAGCAAATTACATCTTCAATCTTTGGTCTGTTCATCTTAAACTATTTCAATTACCTGAATTCGTAAAACCAAATTGACAAATCTTTATTGTTCACACTAGTACATATCGCTATTTTGATAAAACAGGGTTATAAAAATCCTTATAAATACTAGAAAAAATCTAGACACACCAACTAAACAACTGACAAACAGACAGATGAAAAACCACCGCTATTACAATTAAAAACATCTATGGTAATCGGATAAGCATTAAACCACTACTTTGCTGTTCTTAAAATATCCGACCCAAAATGACAAAACCCACCAATAAACGATACCACATTTTGGCCATGGTGTTTTTCACTGTGGTGATCAACTATTTGGATCGAAGCAATATTTCAGTTGCTGCATTTGCCATCTCTGATGATTTGAACATCACAGCGATTCAAATGGGCTATATTTTTTCGGCATTTGCCGTAACCTACTCTTCCATGCAAATTCCTGGAGGGATAATCGTCGATTATATCCGTCCCCGGGTTTTATATCCCACCATTCTGAGTTTATGGTCCCTGGCCACTCTGGTTCAAGGCTTTATCAGTTCCATTGGCGGATTTATCGCAAGTAGAGCAGCAATAGGTATCTTCGAGTCCCCCTCCTACCCAGAAAACAACAAGATAGTGACCAAATGGTTTCCTGAAGGAGAACGAGCCACTGCCATTGCCATTTATACCTCCGGTCAATTTATTGGCTTGGCATTCCTCACTCCAACACTGGTCCTAATCCAGAATCATTTAGGATGGCGGGGCTTGTTTATTGTTTCAGGTATCATTGGTATTTTATGGGCTGTCGTATGGTATTTCTTTTACAGAGACCCTGAGGAACACTCCACCATCAACCAACAAGAGTTGGATTTGATCCGAGATACAGAGGAGGCCTCTCCATCAGAAAACAATACATTCAATTTTTCCATCGAAGACCTTAAAGATGCATTTTCCCATAAAAAACTTTGGGGGGTATACATTGGGCAATTTTGTCTAGGCTCGTTGTTTATCTTTTTCTTGACCTGGTTTCCAACCTACCTTGTTAAGTACCGGGGACTGGACTTTATTCAATCTGGGTTTTTAGCGTCCCTACCTTTTCTAGCTGCTTTTGTTGGTGTGCTGATTTCTGGTTTTGTTTCAGATGCCATGGTCAGGAAAGGCATATCAAACGAAACAGCCCGAAAGGCACCTATATTAATAGGCATGCTCCTCTCCATGGCCATTATTGCTGCCAACTTTACCGACAGCACCTTTTGGGTGATTACTTTCCTTTCCATGGCATTTTTTGGTAATGGACTTGCCTCCATTACTTGGGTATTCATCTCTTTATTGGCACCAAAAAGGTTAATCGGTTTGATCGGAGGAGTTTTCAATTTTATAGGAGGGTCTTCTGCTGCCCTCACCCCTATTGTCATTGGCTATTTGGTGGAAGATGGAGACTTCAAACCTGCGCTATATTTCATAGGGATAATGGCACTTATTGGCTTCCTGAGCTATCTTTTTATGGTAGGAAAGGTAGTAAGAATAAAAGATAAAAATGAATTGACCATCAACGTCCACAGTCAAGGCTAAGGCAAATTAACAATTGCACAGATTGCTGAAAACTGTAAGGTAACATAATCGCTAAAAATAAACATTTGACCATGAACAAGAAATTCTCAGAGGAAAAATTCCAAGCAGTACCCATGATAGGAATATTGAGAGGATATAAACTGGAAGAAATACTTAAAATCACGGAAACTTACCTGAAGGCAGGATTCACGACCCTGGAAATCACCTTAAATACCCCCTCCGCATTAGAGATCATTTCAACCGTGGTTCAAAAATTTGGGAACGATTTGAATGTCGGTGCCGGAACAGTTTGTGATTTGGAAGATTTAAATCAGGCCATCGATGCAGGCGCTCAGTTTGTGGTTTCTCCCATTATTGATTTGGATGTTATTCATAAGTGCTGCAATATGGAAGTTCCGATATTTCCGGGAGCTTTAACTCCTACTGAAATATACAAGGCTTGGACCGCCGGAGCACGCATGGTAAAACTCTTTCCTGGTAATGCCTTTACTCCAACTTATGTTAAGGATATTTTGGCACCATTAACGGAAATCCAAATAATGCCCACTGGCGGGGTAAGCTTTCAAAACCTCATAGAATTCCATAAAGCAGGAGCAAAGGCATTTGGCATGGGAGACAATCTATTTGACCCTGTTTTGATCAACAACCAGGATTGGGAAGCCCTTCACTGCCATATGTTGATATTTAAGGAGTTAATTAATAAAATGAATAATTAAATTAAAATATTAAAAAAATGATATTGAATTATCAGAAGTCAATTACCAATTTATCGTTGATTATGAACATCACCTAAGAACATTCAAACCCGAGGACTATAGAAGACCCATAGCAAACAATGGGGTGATGAAACATCTTATTCGCTTAAAAAAACTAATGACATTGGCTTCTAAAGCTGCTGCAAAAATAATCTTGGGATCCGCTACTGTTCCTGAGGTTCCTCCTGTGGAAATATTCACTATCCCCAGCACCCTGTTTGTCCTGTTCAATAAATTGCATCTTTGAACTATCCCAGTTTTCCAAGAGGACATCATTGGCTTTTTGGGAAGAAGTGATCCTTGGGACTTCGGAAATCTTGACTTTTGGTTGATAACTGAGGACTATTTCAGCGACTTGATGGGAAACACTGTTTTTGTTTTGGGTATCCATCACATTTCGTTTTTAAGGTTAGAAATTAATTATGAAAACCGCTTCAGCTTGAGGGCAAACAAGGCCAAGTGGCAACGGAATAAATGAAGGGCATGCGGGCAGCCATGTGTTTATGCCGGACACTCTTGGCCGCCCTGCCACCCGAAAGCTAACTTGTCGAATAATTAATGAATAAGAAAAATCAAATCCGTTTTGAACAGTAAGCTTTTCACCCACATATCATCAAACCGATCCATTTAAAAGTTGTAAAATAACAGAGACCCATTTCATCAATTCTTCCTTCAACGTTACTCCGGAATAATCCTTTAAGACCATTGGATATAAGTCTATAAAAAGGCCAAAATAGGATGATTAAGATGATGGAAATCCCTCCGTAAGTAACTCTACCGACCTTATCACTCTAATCGTAATCCCCAACCAAGCAAAAAAATGTTCAAATTACCGACCCTACCTCCCCATTCACTCTTCTTGGATGCCACCTTATAACGGGAAGGAATAAAGGTCAAGGGTGCTGACGCCAGGAAGCATTCACTTGCCCTTGACCTTATTCCTGATCGGCATACCTTTGCAGAAAGGTGCAGTGGGTACCAATGAATCAAACGTTAAAAACAACAGATGACCTCCGTTCCACCTACCCTGCTTTAACCGGTATAGTTGACTTTTCACCAAGATCAGCAACAACACTTTCAACCATAATGGCCACCATTTCCTTCCATCAAAAGGCTGCGAGTCCCGAGCACCTTTCCCCCGACTTGGGAGGCTGAAAAGAGGGTTTTGTATACAAAACTACATCTTGCTGATACCTTGGGGTAACCGTGCTTTCACTCTTTTGATAACCTCGCCAACTAAGAAAACCAGATAAAACTGTTATACTAGCTGGTCAAATTTAAAGGAACACAATGCAGATTAGCTATTTTATAAGAGACTGTAATCTAAACTCTGTCTGAGACTTTGAAAATCAATTAAAGTTCATAAGATAGAGATATGAGAGAAGAACAAGAATCAGCATTTAAGAAGAAAGTACTGGACCAGTTTTTATCAGGAGAGTCCCTGTTCGGCAAGAACGGTGCGCTTTCTCCCATGTTGAAGGAGTTTTTGGAGGAAGCCCTCCAGGCGGAGATGGATGCCCATCTTCGGGATGAGGATGCAGGTCACAGTGTAGGCAACAAACGTAACGGTAAGGGCAGCAAGCGTGTGAAGAGCAACTTGGGCGAAGTTGAGATCGAGACGCCCCAGGACCGTCACAGCAGCTTCGAGCCGAAGATCGTGGAGAAGCGCCAGCGTATCCTTGCCGACAACCTTGAGAAGCAGATCATTGGGATGTACGGGCTTGGCAGCAGCCTACGGGACATATCCGAGTACATCAAGGACATGTACGACACCGAGGTCTCCACGCAAGTGATAAGCGATATTACCGACCGTGTTGTCCCGAAAGTCAAGGAATGGCAGAACAGGCCTTTGGAAGAGGTTTATTGCATTGTATGGCTTGATGCAATGCACTTCAAGGTACGGGAGGAAGGCAAGGTACGCCATAAAGCCCTATACAATGTATTGGGGATCAACCGTGAAGGGAAGAAGGAGGTACTGGGCATGTACCTTTCCGAAAGCGAGGGGGCGAACTTCTGGCTACAGGTACTCAGCGATCTA
>NZ_BAAHAP010000151.1:0-8352 GCF_054777495.1 Echinicola sediminis
CTGTGTGTCCCCTCTTTAAACGACTTAATACGGTACAAATGTAATAAAAAAAATTCCGATATAAAAGAAATGGTTTTGGATGAAAATATATTTGGCGCTAATATTCCTCCAATTCAGGGGGATTTAGTTTATGATTGAGGGGAAATACAAGTTTTTCCGTTTACGATGTTCTGAATGATGAGGGACCGTCGACCAAAAAAAGTCCCTCCGATGCTTGGTTTTTTTGTTAAAGAAAGAAGTTCTAGAAGGTGCTAATTCTGTTTTTTTTATAAATTATGTCAGGTTTTTATTCTCGTAATCTACATGGATTTTGAATTTTAAAAGATAGTTTTGTGTTCATGACAACTGTAGATATCCCAAGGGTTTAATTTTAATAAGATTTGATTTATGATTTCAAACGAACTGAAGGTATACAATACTCTTTCGCGCGATAAGGAACTTTTTGAGCCGATTAAACCACCTTTTGTAGGAATGTATGTTTGCGGTCCTACAGTTTATGGTGACGCCCATCTGGGGCATGCTCGGCCGGCCATTACTTTTGATACCGTATACAGGTACCTTAACCATCTGGGATACAAAGTGCGGTATGTGCGCAATATTACCGATGTAGGACATTTGCAGGGAGACTCCGATGATGGAGAGGACAAAATTGCCAAGAAGGCCAAGCTCGAACAGCTCGAGCCTATGGAGGTGGCACAGCATTATACCGATACCTACCATAGGGATATGGACTTACTCAATACCAAAAAGCCGAACATTGAGCCCCGGGCAACCGGCCATATCCCAGAGCAGATCAAGCTGGTGCAGGATATTATAGATGCCGGCCTGGCCTATGAGGTCAACGGCAGCGTATACTTTGACGTGCTGAAGTATAACAGCGAAAAGACTTATGGGAAGCTTTCCGGTAGGGTAGTGGAGGAACTGTTGAGCGGAAGCAGGGACCTGGATGGGCAGGATGAAAAACGCAATCCGATTGACTTTGCGCTTTGGAAAAATGCCGCAACAGAGCATTTGATGAAATGGGAATCTCCCTGGGGACTTGGCTTCCCCGGATGGCACCTGGAGTGTACAGCCATGAGCTCTAAGTACCTGGGGAATCAATTTGATATTCACGGAGGAGGGATGGACCTGCTCTTTCCCCATCATGAATGTGAGATCGCACAGGGAAATGCCGGCCATGGCACCGACCCCGCCAAATACTGGATGCACAATAATATGATCACCATCAATGGTCAAAAGATGGGGAAATCCCTGGGGAACTTTATTACGCTTCAGGAACTGTTTACCGGCAAACATCAATTGCTGGAGCAGGCCTACACTCCCATGACCATCAGGTACTTTATTTTGACGGCGCATTATCGGTCTACCTTGGATTTTTCGAACGATGCCCTAAAGGCGGCGCAGAAAGGGTACAAAAAAGTGATCAACGGTTTGAGAATCGCCAAAGAACTATCCTATGAAGGGGAAGAGGGTGTTGAGAAAGATGAGAAGCAGGTCGAGCAGGTGAAGAAAAGTATAGAAAGTGCTTACCGGGCCATGAATGATGATTTCAATACGGCTCAGGCCATTGGACATCTGTTCAATTTGCTCAAGAAAATCAACAGCCTTTATACCGGCCAGTTGAGTGCTGCCTCATTGGGAGAGGAGGTCTTTGAGGAGTTGATCAGGACTTTCACGGTTTTTGTGGAAGATATCCTCGGCTTGGTGGAAGAAAAGTCCGACAAGCAGCAGGCGTTGCTGGAAATCTTATTGAAAATCTATCAGGAAGCCAAGTTGGCCAAAGATTACGACAAGGTGGATGAAATCAGGGCTTCCTTAAAGTCCCTTGGCGTGGTGGTCAAAGACATGAAGCATAAAGTAGATTGGGCATATGAAGAATAACAGTGTATGGGCCATTATTTTGATTTTGGCCCTGACAGCATGTGGAGACGGGACTAAGGAAGTTGTCCAGGAACAACCGCTTGAGGTCGCGGTAAAGGATGTTCCTGAATTCAACGTGGACTCGGCATACTATTATATAGAAAAGCAGGTAGGATTTGGCCCAAGGGTCCCGAATACGGAAGAACATAAGGCTACAGCTTCCTGGTTGAAAGGGAAGTTGGCTTCATTTGGGCTGGAAGTGGAAACACAGGAGTTCACTGCACGAGCCTATGATGGCAAAGAGTTGGAGCTTATCAATATTATCGCCTCTTATAAGCCTTCTGCAAAAAAGCGGGTGGTATTGGCAGCCCACTGGGACACCAGGAGGATGGCCGATAAAGACACTGAAAGGATCGATGAGCCCATTGACGGGGCCAATGACGGGGCCAGTGGAGTAGGGGTGCTTCTGGAAATAGCCAGGGTATTGTCCACAGCCGAACTGAAGCCGGATGTGGGAATTGATTTTATTCTTTTTGACGGAGAGGATGATGGTAAACCCGAACATTCCAAAGGGGCCTCTGATGATGCCTCTTGGTGGTGTCTGGGCTCCCAACACTGGGCCAAAACACCGCACGAGAAAGGATATGCCGCCTATTACGGAATTTTACTGGACATGGTAGGGGCAAAAGGAGCAAGGTTTTATAAAGAAGGTGTTTCCATGCAATATGCAAAGGGCATCGTCAACAAAGTATGGAGCTATGCCCATAGCATCGGCCATAGTGATTTTTTCCAGATGAGGGAGTCCCATGCCATTACCGATGATCATGTGTTTGTCAATGAAATTGCAAAAATCCCGATGATTGACATCATTGATTATTCTCCTGATTTTGGCTTTGGGAATTATCATCACAAGCATGCGGACAATATGGATGTCATCGATAAAAGGACACTAAGGGCTGTTGGGGAGACGGTGTTATTTACTGTTTATCAGGAATAGTAAGTTTTGGACAAAGGGTAGGTCATGTCTCTCAAAAAATGTATATTCATTTTTTTGAGAAAGAATAAAACAGGATGAAAAAGGGACAAGTAACGATTCGGGATATTGCATTAAAGCTGAAAATCAGCATTTCCACTGTGTCCAGGGCGCTGCGGAATTCTCCGGAAATCAAACTGGAGACCCGGCAGAAGGTTTTGGCGATGGCAGAAAAGCTGAATTATACCCCCAATGTGGTGGCCCAAAGCCTACGTGTCAACCGTACAAAGACCCTTGGAATCGTCGTTCCTGAATTGGCCTCCCATTTTTTTGCTTCCAATATCAGTGGAATCCAGGACACCGCATACCGGAGAGGGTATAATGTGATGATCTGTCAGTCCAATGAAAACTTTGATCAGGAAAAGTCGGATATCCGCACACTGATCTCCAGCAGGGTGGACGGTTTGCTGATTTCCTTGTCCAGGGAAACAGAGAGCTATGAGCACCTTCAAAACCTGATCGACCGAGAGGTGCCCTTTGTGCTTTTTGATCGGATTACGGAAGGCCTGCCGGTTTCAACAGTTACCGTGAATGATACCCTGGGGGCTTATAAGGCCACTAAACACCTGATCGAGC
Organism: Echinicola sediminis; assembly: GCF_054777495.1. NCBI lineage: Bacteria > Pseudomonadati > Bacteroidota > Cytophagia > Cytophagales > Cyclobacteriaceae > Echinicola > Echinicola sediminis. Next base: position 3,470 of record NZ_BAAHAP010000151.1, read on the forward strand.
GGGGCTGCAAAAGGATAGCTTTTCTATCAGGACCAGAGGGGATGTATATATGCCAGAAAAGACTGGCTGGCTATGAAAAGGCCCTCAAAGAATCGGGCATGGCTGTGGAGAAAGAGTTGGTCGTACACAGTGACCTTACCGAAAGGAGCAACCGTGCTTTGACAGAGGATTTGCTGTCGCTACCAAACCGTCCCGATGCGATTTTTGCGATCAATGATCCCGTTGCCATCGATGTGATGAAAGCGCTCAAGTCAAAAGGACTTAGTATACCGGGGGACATTGCTTTGGTAGGTTTTACGAATATGCCTGTTTCTGATGCTTTGGAACCTTCCCTGACCACTGTGGATCAGCCTGCTTACGAAATGGGACGCTTGGCAGCCAATAACTTGCTGGACCAGCTGATGGATCCTGAAGGTTTTCAGCCAAGGACGGTAGTTTTGGATACAGAACTGATCGTGAGAAAATCCTCCCAGAAGTAATTTTCTCTTGGAAACGTTTTCGGCAACGTTTTTTTCAAAAATAACTCCCAAATGCCCTGAATTACATTTTTTAATCCATTAATTTGGTCATTACAAATTTGGGATCGTCGAATTAAAAACTGTTTCCTCTTGTCTATTCAAAATACTTTCCGCACCGCAATCACGGTAGAAAAAGCTGTGTTTGGTCAAACCCCAGCAGGTCTTGACATCGATTTATATACCCTTTCCAATGCCAAGGGCATGAAGGCCTGTGTGACCAATTACGGGGCTACACTGACCCATCTGTTTGTTCCTGACCAAAAGGGACAGGCCACGGACGTGGTATTGGGTTTTGATAGTTTTGAGGAATACATCAGTGAAACCTATCTTCAAGCCAATGCTTTTATGGGCTGCACGGTCGGAAGGGTGTGCAACCGTATAGACAAAGGAAGATTTGAGCTGGAAGGAAAAGCTTATCAGGTGGCAGCCACCAATGGTGAACATCATTTGCATGGGGGGAAAGTGGGCTTTGATAAAAAAATATGGGCAGCAGAACAGCTTGAAAATGGGGTGAAGTTTACCTATGTCAGCCCTGATGGAGAAGAAAACTATCCTGGGGAGCTGACGGTATCGGTGGCATTTACCTTGTCGGAGGACAATGAACTGAAATTAACTTATACTGCCCACACCGATAAAACCACGGTGATCAACCTGACCAACCACTCTTATTTCAACCTTTCAGGGGATTTTTCCCAAACAGTTCTGGACCATGACCTTCAGGTGGATGCACCTTATTATATACCGGTGGTAGAAGGAAGCATTCCGACCGGTGAAATCCTTTCTGTGAAGGGGACTCCGTTTGATTTTCTACAAACCAAGAAAGTCCGTGAAGGGGTGTTTTCAGAGCATCCCCAGACCATCATCGGAAATGGGCTGGACCAGACCATTGTATTTGATAAAAATCAAGCCAAAGCGGTATTGTCATCGGAGAAAACAGGGATTTCCATGCAGGTGACCAGCTCTGAGCCGGGAATCCAGCTCTATTCGGCCAATTATTTTGATGGAACCGTAGAGGGAAAAGGCAAGATCTACCCTAAGCATGGGGGCTTGGCCATGGAAACCCAGCATTTTCCAGATTCCCCAAACCATGCTCATTTTCCCACAACCGTATTAAAGCCGGGAGAGCAATTTGACAGCTATACCGCCTTCAAGTTTTCAGTAAAAAAGTAAAGCCAATTATATTATCATGAACCCTACTGTTATTAAGTCAAAGTTCTCTGAACTCTTTGACAAGGAACCTATTGTCGTAAAATCTCCGGGAAGAATCAACCTGATCGGAGAACACACCGATTATAATGAAGGATTTGTCCTTCCTGCAGCCATTGATAAAGAGATTGTTATCGCGATTCAAAAGAATGGTACCAACGAATGTCGCCTGTTTTCCTATGATTTTCAGGAGTCATTGATCTTTGAACTGGATGATTTTGAGCGCATGGATGGCGGCTGGGGAAACTATGTGATGGGAGTAGTGGCCCAGCTCCAAAAGGCAAGATATGAGTTGGAAGGATTTGACCTGGTTTTTGGGGGGAATGTACCTGTTGGGGCAGGTTTGTCCTCTTCCGCAGCTTTGGAAAACGGTGTTTGCCTTGCCCTGTCCGAGCTTTTCGGCCTGAACATAGAAAGACTGGCGATGTTAAAATATGCCCAAAAGGCAGAGCATGAATTTGCGGGAGTGCAGTGCGGGATCATGGATCAATTTGCCTCCATGATGGGCAAGGACAATCATGCCTTGCGCCTGGATTGCCGTTCCTTGGAGTACAGCTATTTTCCCATTGATTTGGGGGATTACCAGATCATTCTTTGTGACACTCAGGTGAAACATTCATTGGCAGATTCTGCCTATAATGACCGAAGGAGAGAATGCCATGAAGGCGTGGAGGCTGTTCAACACTACTATCCAGAAGTAAAGAGCTTGAGAGATGTCAGCCTGGCCATGTTGGAGAAGGCAAAAGGAGATGTCAGCGAGGTGGTTTATACCCGTTGCAAGTACGTAATTGAGGAAAATGAGCGCTTGCTAAAGGGCTGTGAGCTATTGGAGCAAGGGGATATTAAAGGCTTTGGCCAGCAGATGTACGGCTCCCATGAGGGACTTTCCAAAATGTATGAGGTGAGCTGTAAGGAGCTGGATTTTCTGGCGGATTTTGCAAAATCAAAGGATACAGTTGCCGGTGCGAGGATGATGGGTGGAGGTTTTGGAGGCTGTACCATCAATTTGGTGGAAAAGGCCAACAAAGCAGGCTTCGAAAAAGAAGTGTCCGAAGCCTATAAGAAAGCCTTTGGTACCGACCTTCAGATTTACGAAGTGGAAGTGACCGACGGCACGCGCGTAGTATCCAGTACCAATGTCTAGCGTCTTACATTTGGTGTCTAACATCTAATCTATCAAACCTATTAATACCTATAACTAATTATGTCTGACTTTAATTTCGAAGATCACAGTCACAGGAGATATAATCCCTTTACCGGAGAATGGCTTCAGGTTTCCCCGCACAGGGGAAAAAGACCATGGCAGGGACAGGAAGAAAAGACCGAAGAGGATGAAAAACTGGATTATGACCAAAGCTGCTACCTTTGCCCGGGAAATACCCGTGTCAATGGGGAGGAAAATCCAGCTTACGAGGGGAGTTATGTTTTCCAAAATGATTTTGGGGCATTAACAGCAGATATTCCCGAGGGAGAAATGGTGGAAGGGGAATTTTTCCGTGCCAAAAGTGAGAAGGGAATTTGTAAGGTGATTTGTTTTTCCCCAAGGCATGACCTGACGATTCCTGAATTGGAGGTAGAGGCCATCACCAAGGTGGTGGAGCTTTGGAAGTCCGAGTACCAGGAATTGGGCTCCAAGGATTTTATCAACTACGTTCAGATTTTTGAAAATAAGGGAGCGGTAATGGGCTGTTCTAATCCACACCCACATGGGCAGATTTGGGCACAGGAATCCCTGCCCGTAGAGCCTGCAAAAAAGCAGCAGAAATTTGCCGCGTACCATGCGAAATATAAGCGGAGCATGGTGGTGGATTATGTGGCCGAAGAGCTGAAAAAGGGAGAGCGAATCCTCTTTGAAAATGAATATTTTGTGGGTTTGGTGCCTTTTTGGGCCGTATGGCCATTTGAGGCCATGATTGCCCCTAAAGAACATATTGCCTCTTTGGCTGCAATGAGCCAGGCACAGATGGAAGCTTTGGCAGATGCCTACAGACAGCTGACTATCATGTATGACAATGTGTTTAAGGTGTCTTTCCCTTATTCTGCAGGTCTTCATCAGGCGCCTACTGATGGGGAAGAGCATCCTGAGTGGGATCTCCATATGGTTTTCTACCCCCCTCTATTGCGCTCGGCTACGGTGAAGAAGTTTATGGTGGGGTATGAGATGCTGGCCAATCCCCAAAGGGATATCACTGCTGAATCTGCTGTGAAAATCCTCAAAGGACAGGCTAAGGAACATTATAAAACCCAAGTAGGGGTTGAATAAACGAAAAAGACGCTAGGTAATCGATCAATATTATCTAGCGTCTTTTTTTTATCCAGAAGTTGGACTTTTTAAATCCTGATTACGCAATAGCTTTCCTATAGCATATTCCATCTAACTTCTGTCATAATCTCAGTTCAAGTTTCAAAGACGTCATTTCGAGCTTGTCTGGAGCCAAACAGGGCTTGGCGTAGGATTGCGAGAAGGAAGCCGTGGGAATCTCATAATAAGAAGATTGCCGCACCCTTTCCTCCCACACTTACCCAAGCACAAAAGGGTTCGCAATAGCCTGCCCCGATCACTTTCGGGGACGCTAGTGATCCTATTTCACTGCTTTTAAATCGAACTCGGGTTCATACCTTAGCTATTGTACGTTACTTTTTCCAAGTCTTAGAATTTGGGCTAAAACAACCGGTAATTTTTTACCTGATCGATAAAATGCACTGCACTGCTAGGTGAAAGCACCAGGATAAAGGCTATGCCAAACAAAGCCCCATAAAGGTGGGCATCATGGTTGATGGCATCATTGTTTTGCTTGCTTTTGATCATAGAATAAGCCAGAAACAATAAGCCAAGGATAAATCCGGGCAGGCAGATCAATCCAAAAATGCAGATGTCCGCCATGGGCATCAATACAATACTTGCGAAAACCGCTGCGGCTGTCCCCCCTGAAGCTCCCAATGCCTGATAACTCGGGTTATCCTTATGCTTAAAATAAGTGGGGATATCAGAAATGGCAATTGCGGCAAGGTAAAACACCACAAATGTTAGGGTTCCAGGTAGTGAGCCATAGCGGTAACTCAGGTATTGTTCCACCAGCCTACCGAAAAAGTAGAAGGTTATCATATTGAAAAGCAGGTGTACGCCATCGTTATGGATAAATCCTGAAAAGATAAACC
>NZ_BAAHAP010000152.1:0-8258 GCF_054777495.1 Echinicola sediminis
CTTATTATCGTGTTCCTGGAGTTTAATTCTTCCAATCCATCTAGTAAAGAGGTCTCTAAATTTTTCATTTTGTTATCTTGACATATGTTTTGATAAACATTCTCAACGAAATCAATTATATGTATTGTGGTTGAGCTATGGTCTTCTTTATCTGAAAAAATTCTTGTCCAGTCCTTCTTAGGTAAAGAAACAATATCTGTATTTCTTTCAATACTGAGGATGAATTTTCTTGGAGAGCCTGATTTAGGATTCTTTTCTGTGGCTCGTCCAAATCGATGAGTTAACGAATTTCTCAGTGATACAATTGCATTTATTTTCTTATCATTTAATGAGGAAAAATATTTCAATGCCCTAAAAATTCCAATTTTATGTTTATGATCAGCAGTGTTTTTTGGTTTGAATATACTTCCAATCTGTTCTAGCAAAATCAAATAGTCTATCACAGCTGTAAACTGATGTCCTAAAAAAGTCCCATCAAATACATTTTCTTCCGTAAATTCATTCTTTTGGTATTTTCCGGTATTAAGATCACAACCAAATAATTTTCTAGCTGATTTTAGTAATAAGATTAATGAAGAATACCTTATTGGATTTTCATCCATAGGCTGTTCTAGGCTTAAAAATTTTGATATGTATTCACTTGATATCATATCAATAGGTTAAACTAATATAATGGCATTTCACTAAAAATCTTTCCATCTAATTCTCTTCCAGTTTTTTTCTTATTTGTACCTCCCCATTGTTTAAAAAAGAATGCTGTACCAAAAATCTCACATTGTTCTTTAATATTTAGAACCCATTCTTTTTTTATAGGTCTTGGCTTTCGCCCACTTTCACCACCAACAATTACCCAATCTATATTTGTTAAATTTAGATTATTAAGTGGACCAATTAAAGGTTCACAGGATAGAAATTTGATATATGCATCATTTAATTTTAAAAGATCAATTCTATCTATTACACGTTCATCCTCAACAGAGGTTCCTAACCATATGTTTTCACCCCAATTTAATTGATTATTTAGTTCAATTACCCTTTGAGGCCTTTTCGTTAAAACTTGAAATATATGACTAGAATTATCATTCATTACTTTAAACACATCAATTATAAAATTGGTAGGAACATCAGGGTGGAACAAGTCACTCATAGAGTTAACAAATACCATTTTAGAACCTTTCCACTCATATGGATCAGCTAATGTTGAAGGATGAACCCGGACTTTCTTAAATCCGTCCTGATATTTTTCCAATCCCATGGCTTGAAGTCGTTTGGACATAACTTCTGCATAGCAAAATTTGCACCCAGCAGAAACTTTGGAACACCCTGTTACTGGATTCCATGTTAATTCTGTCCATTCTATTGATGATTGTGCCATGTTAAACTTCCTTTTTTATGATGTCATTCGCAATTTTTACTGCCACGGGAACATTAGATGCTGCCATGAAATGAAATAATACTGCATTAGTACTGTTTCTTAATGGTAAAGGATCTGAAACATATTTAAAAATGGTTTTTAGGCGTTCTTGATAAAGATTAGCTGCCACTTCCACCGCATTTTCAATTTTTTTGAATTTTTGGTTTCCGAACAATACCATTTGCGGATCCTCATAATAAAACTTTGCTTCAATATCTTCGGATTCTAAACCAAAGAAATTTGCCAAAGTCTCAAACCATACTTTTCCGGATTTTTCTCTCTTTTTCAATAGCCTATTAATCCCAATTCCCGTTGGCACAAGAATCCACAAATCTACTCCCAATTTCTTTAATGATTCCAAAGCTGACCACTTAACTTGCATACCATAAGGATCAATAAAAGCTATTGCTTTATAATATCTTCCCTCTGGCTTTCGAAGAAACCCTGCCATGTCAACAAGTTTCTGATTGCAATCATCCCCACCAGCAACCTTTGTTTTTCCATTTAAAGAGCTATAATCATTATTGATGATTCTTTGAAGGAGCTGGGCATTATCTAAATCCTTTTCAACGAAATAATAGAAATCAAATTTTCTAGGATCTTCAAAGCTGAGGACATGTCTTGCAGTACCTTCGATAACTTCTTCTGTCTCCTTTTGGGTTTGAATATCTCCAGAGCCTGCAAAACCATCAAAGTAAATAAGCTTCCATGGCTTATCCTTCATGATTTGCATGTATGCATATAAGTATTTTTTAAATACTCTTATCTTTATTTCTGTCCACTCACCCCCAAATTGATTTGCCATAAAAGTTTATTAAAATGGTGAATTTGAATTATCTAAAATTTGCATCAACTCAGATGTCCAATTAAATTTTCCTTTTCGGATAGCTTGAAAGAAATCAGTATAATTATCTGGTGATAGGAAATAAAAGTGGTAACACCAATCTATACCTTTTTCCTTCAACTTATTATTAAGTACTTTGAAGTGCTCTTTAGCATCTCTGTATTTAGCTTTGTTTTTGGGGTTGCTGTCACCATCAGCCTTTATTTCTACAACTAGCAATATATTCTGTTCTTTTATTTTTAAAAAGAAATCTGGGTTGAAATTTTCTCTTTTGACATGACTTGACCCAATTTCTGAAGGTTTGTAGGAATAGGGAAAGGAGTAAAACCCCTTATCGGGAGATTTTAAGAAGGAGTCAATGATGTCAATATTCGCTTGCAAAGCTTTCAAAAACCGACGCTCTGGTTCAAATGAAACATAGACAATATTTTGAACTGTCTTTAGGTTTTCATCAGTAATCTCAATTAAATTTTCTTTGAGAAATTCAATTTCGTCAACTTTTCCTCCATATTTTTCAATAGACTCGCGAACTACACTAAAATTCTCTTTATCAGCTAAATAATCCTTTAAAATAGCAAGCTCTTCCTTTTTTATTTCACCCAATCCTTCTTTAGAATAAAAAAGGTAACCATTTCTTTTGATGCTACTTTCTGAAAAGGATTGGGTAGGTAGGTTTTTAAGCTTAATCTCACGAGTATTGTGTGCTTTCAAAATTAGCCGTACCACCTGTTTTCCTGCTTCTCTAAACATTGGACCAAAAGCCTGTTTGAAAGTAGATAAGTTCTCTCTGCTAACATATGAAGAATCATAACCAAGAGCCTCCAGTTTATTACATAAGAATTCTTTTATTCGTTTAATTGGCCATTCCTTTGATATGTCAGAATCTTTGTCTTTTAGAAAAAGTTTAATTTGTCTTGCAGCTGTTTCAATAGGTTCATTATCCTGAATTTCTATTTCAAAACTTATAGAACCTGATTCGGAATATTCACTATAGGTTTGCTTTACTTTATTTTGGGGTTTGAGCTTTTCAACCTTGGGTTCTTTTGAAGAAGGCTGTTTTTCACTACCTACTGTTTTTTGATCAGCGATGTAATCAAGATTATAAAGCGGAAAGTCATATTGCTTTCGATTTTTTGAATATCCATAACTAATCCGGTTTTCAAGTTCCAGTACTTCTTCATACAGGTCTTTAATTTCCTGTGACCATTTTTCATGGTTATTGATTCGCACATAGACTGGTTGTTCAATGCCTTTAGGAATTCTTAAGCCTCTACCCAAAACCTGAGCAATAAGTAGTTTGGAATTAAATGCTCGCTGTTCATGGGGAACAATCTGAAATACATTTTTCACATCCCAACCCTCAGTAAGCATGGCAACAGAAATAATCCATTCTACCGGATTGTCTGGTTCATCAACTGTTTTTAGTATTGACAAATTCTCTTTCCTTACTTTTTCTGGACTTTCAATAATAGACTCAATGATGCCCTTTTCTTGTTTATTAGAAGGAATACCCGAAGCCACCCAAATCACTTTTTTTGAAGCCTCATCAAAACTGATTTTCTCCTTTTTTGCAATGTATTCTGAAAGCTCCTTCCAAATTTCGACCGTTCGGTAAATCCTGTCCGCAACTACAATGGTTAGAGGTTTTAATTTTCCGCTATAGTTTTTAACAATTTCATTGTGGTTGTGCCAGGTTTCATCCCAACCTTTGCCCTGATCCGCTTCTCCTAGTTTGTAGTCAATCTTTTTAACTACACCATTTTCCATAGCCTCTTTTATCCCATAGCGATAAATGACATCATGGAAATAATCATTGCCGATGTATGGCGTTCCCGTAACACCAATATGATAGGCAAAATCAAAATCAGAATTTATGATAAAGTCAAACCACTTTTTAGTAGCGGCTTCATCCGGGCTGTAGATATGATGCGCTTCATCACTTATAACCAGCGTTCTTTGACCTTTCCCTAAAAAGCTGTCTTGAATGGATGAACCTGTGCGTTGATAAACGGCATGAATATTTTCCACACAAATATCTCCGCTTATAATGGGAACGTTAGCATTCTTAATGCTTGGAGAAGGATGCACCGCCCCCAATTCTTTCAGGATTTGTTGATTGGTTTTACTTCCGGCCAGTTGCTCAAACTTTTTTTTGAGTTCTTCTTCAATAGTGAGTGAAGGGCATAAAACCAACACCTTGTCCACCAAGCCTTCAGCTAATGCCACTTGTGCTACCCCGTATATGACCCAACTTTTTCCTGTGCCTGTCGCTAAATCAATACTTGCAGCCTTTTTATCCTTAATTTGAATATTGAACAGGTATTGTTCCAGGGCGTTGTATTTTAATTGCAGTTTAGAATTATTATTCCAGTTCTCTTCGGCCAGTTCACCAGTGTTTTTATATTGATCAGTTACTAGAAATCGTAATGCCCTGCGAATAGCTTCTCTTACATGCTCAAAATCTTCTGTCGTAATGGCATCCAGATATGCCTCATATTTGCCTACAATGGCATTAGTCTTGTCCTTAAAATCGTTGACTTTTAGTACAAAGTCGTCTTGTTTATATTGAAGGCTCATAAAAAATCCTGTTTGTTACGTATTACTTTTAATTCATTTCCATACTTATCCATGAAGATGATCATCATCATATCACCTTCAAATGATTTTTCAGGAATTCGAATAATAGCTTTTCCTATTTCCGTATCCAAAACCTTATCTGACCAAAAAACTTGATTTAAATGAAAATATTCTCCATTATAATTAGTGTCTACCATCACCATGGAGAAGGTTTCAAAATTCTCAAAGTCATCCGGGTCATAGGCAAGAGTATTTGATTTGAATTCGGTTATTTCAATGATATAATCCTTATCCGAAGCATTAAAAAGATCTTTGTTATCTGGTGTGGCCCGTTTATAGTAAGCTTCTACTTGTGGTTGAGAAATGAAGTCAAAGCCAATGGCATCCATTACTTCATTTACATCGGTTTCACTGGCCGGTTGTTTCAATGCGCCAGGTTCTCCTTTATTAATTAAAGCCATGAGAACAGAAAGTGGCACTTTTAAAAATATGTAGGTGGTGTTGCCATATCTAATTTCATCCTGCATGAAACCTAAAGATGAAATAGGAGCTATAACATAAAACTTGTCACCGGCTTTGCCTCCCAAAGCATCATGAAGTGTTTTTACATATTCTTCATCCAATAATAAATCTTTTTGGTTGGGATAATCCCATATATATGCTGAATTGACGCCTATGTAGCCGTCAACTTTCAGGCTATGCACCTTATGATCACTTATTCTAACACCAAACAACTGCGCCACAAAAGGACGATACTGCTCCCAATCCATTTGAAGGATCAATAGATTATCATAAATACCCGCATGGAAGAGCGTAAATTCTTTGGCCTTAAGTGGTTTGGGTTTTTCAGTTTTTTCCTTTGGTTGAATAAATGAAACCAGGAATTTCACTTTGCCTACTTTTACAACTTTTTCCCCTGCTTTTGCCTCACTGCTATCTTCATTATCAAGGATTTCTAATTTCTTGACCTTAAACTTTTCTTCTGGGCAAGCCAATGAAAATTCCTCTTCTTTATTACCGGAGAGATTATTGGAAATAAACTGGGAGAGATTGTCAAGAAATAAATCTGTAATGATAAGGTCTCCTGATCTCGCCTTATCTTGTATCATTAAGAAGCCTCTTGAGTTTGATTTGTAATGATCCTCTAGATCATTTATTCGAGCATGAATCCTTGATTTATCTGATTTTGCGGAGCCTATGACCGTAGTTAGACGGTTTAGCCTCATTTGTGCAGTATATATGGATAGTTTGCCACAATCAATGCCTATCCATTTCCTTTTTAACTTTTCTGCAACAGAAATTGTAGTACCCGAACCACTAAAACAATCCAACACAATTTCATTTTCATTAGAGGATACTTTAATTATTCTCTCTAGAAGAACCTCTGGTTTTTGAGTTGGATAGTCAACCCTCTCATCTGAAGTATTGCCTACCCGGTCAATATCAGTCCAATTCGTTGTAAGTGGATTACCACCTTTAGTTTCACTCAAGTAAATTTTTAAGCCATCAAGTCTCGGAGAACCATCACTTCTCTTTAAAATCCTTCCCTCGTTCCACCATTTTTCCAACTGATCTAAATCCGCTCCCCATGACCTATTAGAAGAAGGCTTTGTTCCTCTCCATTCAAATTGTCGTCCAGGATTAGCTGTTGAGAAAGTCAAATTCTCGGCTTTATATAATTCACCATTTTCGTCACGCTTAAATCGACTCATTTGAGCATCACTGTAGCTCATGAACTGTTCGTTAAATGTGAAGTCCTCTGATTTTGTATAGAAATAAATATTTGCATTTGATCTAACATATCCTTTAGATCTCATGTTGTGGGCAGTAATTTGTTGCCAAATTATTTCATTTCGAAAATTATGTTCACCAAAAACCTCATCCATAATTGCTTTTATGTAGTGACCCTTTTTGTAATCTAGGTGGAGGTAAATAGCTCCGTCATCAGCTAATATTTCTCTCAGTAGAATTAATCTTTTTCTTATGAATTCTATAAACTGAGACCCTATTATTTTATCACGGTAAGCTTTCTCCCGGTCCTTCATCCAATCCTGCTTGGTGGCAAAAGGTGGGTCTATATAGATGAGTTTTATCTTATTCTTGGTCTTGTAGTGGTTGGGGCCTTGCTGGTCTTCATAAATGGCTTTTAAGGCCAACAGGTTGTCACCAAAAATGAGCATATTGCTCCAATCGTCTTCAAATTGATTGTCGCTATTGAAGCTTCTTATTTTCTGAAGAGGGGCAGCCGGTGTATTAGCAATAATGTCTTCTTTTCGCGCCTTTCCTTTATAAACCAACTTATAGTCTTTGGTCGCCTCTACAAATTCAGTATCCTCAGTGTTAAAGAGCTTTTGTTTGTAAATAGAAGGAATGGGATTTCCTTCATCCAAACATTTTTTTATAATTTCTTTATCCTTTTCTGTTAAATTCATCTAGTTGAAGTCTCTGATCGTAGTAAATTTCAAAAATAAGGACTTTTACAATTTTTAGGGTTTACAAATTATATATGTTTCTGCATTTACTTCATTAGAGCTAGAAACTAAGGAGGATACAAACCATAAGATTTGTATGACTTGATTTCTTTCTTTGAATGAAATGTTTTTTTGTAACTTTTCTAACCTATCTGTCAAATCGGCTTTAGAAAGAAAATTAACTACCAAATAAACTTTCTTGGTTAAATTCGGTTTAGTCTTTAAATTCTTAAAATAATTTATTGCATCCAACGATGAAGATCCCTTTGTCAGCCTCTTAATTTGAGTTTTGGTTCCATCACTTGCTATATAGTTTTTTTTCCAAATTTTATCTTTCTTGTGTAATTGGTCATCTGTAGGGATTAAATTACCTAAGTTTTTTTGGGCTTGACCAACTATGTCTTGAAAATCTGAAGCAGAGAAACTGGAATCATTATACTTTGAATGAAAAAAGGAAATATTATTTTCATTAAGTCCAATATGGTCTGCCCATTCATTACCCAAATCATCACATATGAAATATTGGAAATTAGATATAAAAATATTTTCTACAAACCAAAATACCGAGTGGTTCGAAAAATGTTTTGAGATAGAAGAAAAATCACCTTTTTCACTCGTTGTATTCACCAAACCAGGATGAGGTTTAAATACACTTAAAAACGCCTCAATGTTTCCAAGTAATCGATTATCTCGAAATAGTTTCCTATGGCTATATACCAGTTCTACTCTTTCAAAATTTATAATGAAGCTAGATGTTCTATTAAAAAAGTCAATAATTGGAACTTTTGTATCATCAATAAACCTTATGAAAATCTTTTTCAGTCTATTTGACCGAAGAGTAATTGACTTTTTATTTATTGAAACATAAAGATCTTTAACTAAAGTGGTTTTTACTTTAAATCTAGGATTTCCCTTTTCATCAACTTCTTCAAGAATCTCCATTAACCTAGAG
>NZ_BAAHAP010000153.1:0-7956 GCF_054777495.1 Echinicola sediminis
GGGATTTTAATGTAGAAATGTGGAAAGAACTCTTTATTCGCAATTACTATAGTCTGAAAAAATAACCATTAAAGAATTCATTGTAAAATTTAATTTTTAGGGGGGAGTGTCAGTCCATCCCGATTTAGTCATTCCCCCTGAGTTTATTTGCCACTTTTAAATATTTTTCTTGACTTCAGTGATTGCAAATATTTTAACCTCTTGTCCAAAAAAAGTGTCAGTGGATGTTTACTTCCGAAGTTTTAAGTAGGTTTTAAAATTCTAATAACAAATTCAATGACGAAAGGGTCCTGTTGATATTATGTTAATGACAAATAAAAATGATTTTGTGGTTTTAGCTGTAAAAGAGTACTATTTGTTTCTGCATCCTTAACGGGGTTAGCTTAAGAATCCTTGGGTATACTTTTTTTAGATATTTACATTCAATAAAACATATTTAATGTATAAAATTTACTTTCTTTAGTTTTAATTTGTTTTTAAAAACATATGTTAAATATTAAATTTTTTAGAATTAATTATATAAAATATATGTTGTTAGTTAGCTGTATATAGGGATTGAAACTATTTAAAGCTGGGGTATTATTTAACGTTTTTTCGGGAACGTTCCCGCTAATTAATATTCCAAATTGTTTGAATATGTACTACTTACAGGGCTAAATTTTGACATGTTTTTAGCCATTTAACCCATATAAACAGTATGAAAAAAAATATATTAAAACAGATTGTTCTTCTAGTGTTTTTGATATGCCCTGGGGTGGTACATGCTCAAATTACCGTCTCAGGACAGGTGTCAGAAGCCAATGGAACATTGCCGGGAGCTAATATTGTAATCAAGGGTACAACAACGGGGACACAAACAGATCTAAACGGGAATTATACTTTAGAGGATGTCGATGGGGACGCCACCCTGGTGTTTAGTTATATAGGATTTAAATCCAAGGAAGTCATTATTAATGGAAGAGTAACGATTAATGTTACTCTAGAAGAGGATTCCGAAGGACTTGATGAGGTTGTAGTAATCGGTTATGGAACACAAAAGAAAGAAAATCTTACCGGGTCTGTTGATGTAATTGCGGGGGATCGTTTAAAGGACAGAGCAGCAAATAACGTGGCTGATCTGATAAAGGGGGCTTCGCCAAACTTAAATATTTCCATGAATATGCGAGGAGGGGAGCCAGGGACAGCAAGTAATTGGAACATAAGAGGGATGGGATCCCTAGAAGGAAATGCCTCACCATTAATACTAGTTGATGGAGTGGAGATGAATGTCAATAACATAGATCCAGAGTCAATAGAAAGTGTTTCTATTTTAAAAGATGCTTCGGCATCGGCAGTTTATGGATCAAGGGCTCCTTTTGGTGTAATTCTCATAACTACAAAGAAAGGGAGTAAGAATGGAGGCTTAAATGTTCAGTATTCAAATAATCTGGCTTTTGGGAAACCTGTAAGGTTGCCAAGTTTTGTGGATTCTTACACTTGGGCTACAGCTTATAATCAGGCGGCGGCCAACGCTGGGTTAAATGCCATTTACAGTGATGAGCAAATGGAACGTATCCAAGGATATTTAAATGGGACATTCCCTTATGAATACGACCCGGAAAATCCTATTAATAATATTTGGGCCGGACGTAGAAATGGTAATGCTAATTATGACTGGCCACATATTTTAATGGGAAACACAGCATTTAACCAAAAACATAATATCAATGTTTCGGGCGGCAATGAACGCAACCAATATTATGTTTCGGGAGGGTATGTGGAACAAAACGGTTTATATAGTTGGGGTAATGATAGTTTTAAACGCTATAACTTCATGACCAATTATAATGCAGAAATTACATCCTGGCTGAAATTCAATTCAAGTGTAAAATATGCCTATAATAAAAGTGACCATCCGATGGGGTATACCACAGTTGGTCGTGAGCATTTGTTTGATGGAATGTTCACCTTCGCCCCAATGATGCCCTTTTATAATATCAACGGAACTGTGCAAAGTCCTCTGGTTCGGAATTTACAGAGTTCAGGGAGGGATAAAGGCTATACAAATGATTTTTTTATCACCCTAGGAGGTGAATTAGAGCCTATCAAGGGCTGGAAAACTTCGTTCTCATTTAATCATAACAATCAAGGCCATCGCAGTACTTCCAACCCTAAGCCTGTCCCAGTTGAGTTAGGTACCGGGGAGTTCGGTAATATAGGAAAAGCTGTTTTGGGATATAAAACCTCATTTTCGCAAAATATATATACGATGATCAATGGTATCACTTCATATGAGAAAACTTTTGAGGATCACTATTTCAAGGCATTGGCGGGTTATGAGCAAGAGTATCGATTTTATACAGGAATTACGGGTAACGGGAGTAATTTGATCAGTGGGGAAGTCCCTTCTATTAGTACTTCATTAGGAGAACGTAGTTTGGATGATATGATTTATCATTGGGCTACTCAAGGGATCTTCGGAAGGGTAAATTATAATTTCAAAGAAAAATACCTATTTGAATTTAGTGCAAGGTATAATGGTTCATCTCGATTTGCACCGGATAATCGTTGGGGTTTCTTTCCATCAGGTTCAGTAGGTTATGCTATTTCAGAGGAAAACTTTTGGGAACCGTTAAGGGATTTTGCCAATTTCTTTAAAGTTAGGGCATCCTATGGTTCATTGGGAAATCAAAATGTGACCACATCAGGAACACACAATGTTAGGAATTATCGCTATTTGTCAACTATGCCAACGGGTAGTCAACTTAATTGGATAATTAATGGAGAAAGGCCTGCATATGCAAGCGTTCCTGCCCTTATAAGTGATGATCTAACTTGGGAAACCATTACTTCTGTTAATATTGGTATCGATGCGGGCTTTTGGGAAAACCAATTAAACGTAACAATAGATTGGTTTAACAGAGTGACAGCGGACATGGTAGGACCCGCTCTTTCATTACCTTATCAATTAGGTTCTCCAGCTCCAAGAACAAATAATGCAGAACTATCCACTAAAGGATATGAAATCGTGGTGTCATGGAGAGATAATCCTTCGGCCAGTTTTGGGTATAATGCCAGCGTAAGTCTGGGGGACAATCGTTCCAAAATACTAAAATATAGGAATGATGAAGGGGTTATTGATAATTGGTATGCCGGCAAACGAGTAGGTGAAGTATGGGGATTTGAGTCTGATGGCCTTATCCAAAATGAAGGGGAGGAAATGGCAGATCAATCTAGATATCATAGTCAGTGGGGACCAGGTGACATGAAATATAAGGACCTAAATGGAGATGGAGTCATAAATGATGGGCAAAGGACTTTAGATAACCATGGTGACCTTAAGATAATAGGTAATAATCAACCAAGATATAATATTGGTATCACAGGAGGTATAAACTGGAAAGACTTCGATTTTTCCATGTTTTGGCAAGGTGTTGGTAAACAGGATTATTATCCTCAACTAAATTCTTCAATATTCTGGGGAGCAATCTTTAATTGGCCAGGTTCTGCAATTTTCAAGGATTCATATAATCTTGATTATTGGAGGCCATCCAATGAAACCAACATATTAGGGCCTAACACTGATGCCTTTCTTCCTAAGCCCTACTTTACTGCTGAGACTAATAAGAATCGTCAAGTCCAAAGTCGATATTTAATTAATGCAGCTTATTTGCGCCTAAGGAATATTCAGTTGGGATACTCTTTGCCCAACGAGTTTTTGAGTCGTTTTAACATCAGTAGGTTAAGAATATATGTTTCTGGAGAAAATTTATTGTTGATTACAAGGGTGCCAAAAGTTTTGGATCCTGAAACCATGATAGCATCGGATGCAAGTTTCGGGGGATACCGGACCACTGGACAAATTTATCCCAATACTAAATCTTTCTCATTTGGTTTAAACCTTACTTTCTAAATTTTAATTCTGGAATATTATGAATAAATATATTTTAATAGTTACTATAATACTAGTGGTGGTTAATAGCTCCTGTCAGAGTGATTTTCTTGACCGTGAGCCCCTAGATGCTACATCATCGGATATCTTCTTTGATACGCCCGAGCAAATGCGCGCTTATCTAAACACTTTCTACAACAGCAACAATTTTCCTAGGTATGCAAATCATGGTAGTGATTTTGACAGTGATAACGAAGTGGCTGGCACTCCGGATTTGAGGCTTCAGGGAACAAGAGTGGCTATTCCAACAGGAAGTATAAATTTCGGAGATGTCCGAAGTATCAACTTTTTCTTCGACAATTATCACAGAGTTAAAGCAAACCATTCCTTAATAGATTATCAGCAGTATCTGGGAGAAGCATATTTCTTTAGGGCAGTTATTTACTTTAATTTGATGCGCAACTATGGGGATATCCAAATTCTGACGAAGGAATTAGGACCCGATTCACCAGAATTGTATAATGCTCGTGATCCTCGTAATGAGGTAGCCGATTTTATTATTCATCAGTTGGATTCAGCTGCAATTTACCTTTCTGAAGATAAAACAACTGGGGCTGGGCGCATAAACCGGTGGATGGCCTTGCTGATCCAAAGCCGGGTAGCTCTCTATGAAGGGGCATGGGAAAAATATCATGAGGGGACTGATTTCGGTGTGGAAAACGCTGACCCAGATAAATATTTCGCCAAAGCAGTGGAAGCAGCGGAAAAACTTATCGATTCTGGAATATATGAGGTTTACAATACAGGGAATCCAGAAGAAGACTATAAAAACTTATTCTCCCTGTTGGATTATTCCTCAAATAGTGAATTGATGTTTTGGCAGAATTTTGACCAGAGCATCACCCAGGGAGATGGAAGTTTTACTAATGATCGATTTTTCCGAATGAGGACCCCTAGCAATAAGACCATTACCAAACAATTAGCTGATGCATACCTTTGTATAGATGGTAAACCCATTTCAGGAAGCCCACTTTTTGGAGGGTATAATTTATTAGCTACTGAAGCTCAAAACCGTGATCCCCGATTTTACCAAACCATTGCTACACCGGAGCAGGTATGGCAAATTCTTCCTAATGAGCAATTGGAATATTGGAGCAGTGTTTACAATAGTCTTAATACTACAGCTGATTATAATGCTCCTAGTGGTTATATCATTCAGAAAGGATATAACCCAAATACTGCCTACCATGTTCAACAGTATGAAGAATCTCCTGGCTTAATTTACAGGTATGCCGAAGCACTTCTCAATTTTGCAGAAGCCAAAGCTGAATTAGGTGTAATTACACAAGAGGATATTAATAAATCAATAAAGTTACTAAGAGATAGAGTGGGAATGCCAAACCTTGTTTTGAGTGAAATAACGACTGACCCGGACTGGCATTTTCCTGATTTGTCCCCAGTCATCAATGAGATTAGACGTGAACGCAGGGTCGAGTTGGCAGGGGAAGGCTTTAGGTGGGACGATATAGCAAGGTGGGCAGCAGCTGATGAACTGATTGTGGGAACAAGACCAAAGGGGTTTATGGCATCACAAATTAAAGAAAATCCCTTTCCGGTTGATGAAAATGGTTTTCTAGATCCTTTTCAAAATGCAATGCCCAATGGCTATGGTTTCAAACTGGACAGAGATTACCTTAACTCAATTCCCGAAAGTCAAATTGTTCTAAATGACAATTTAACACAGAACCCAGGTTGGTGATGGTGTTTCGGTAAATAATTTCTTGTTTGGATAAAGCCTCAACCAATATGAGCCTAACTGGCTAAAACTAGCCATGTCTTATGACAATATAGGGGAGGAGAAATTGTACATACCTCCTTGCATAAGGGAGGTACAAAATTAAGGAGTGGATGAACACTTCAGCAGCAGAATTATCAGAAAGTTGATTTATGTATATACTAATTTACTTCCATCGATTAATGATCGCAATCTCTTGTATTGGGGTATCTTATTCAATATCACACAATTCTAGAAATATGATTGAAGAGGATGTAAACGCGGACTCATTGTGGAATAGGATTGCAGGTCATTTTGAACCGCCCCGATCTTATCAGAAAGAATTTGGTGACTTTAGATCCCCACTCAAATTTTACGATGGCCGAACGGTCAAGGATCCGGAAGACTGGTATGAAAGGAGGGCTGAAATTAAACAACACTGGCATGAATTGATGGGAGAATGGCCTGAATTTCTTACTGATCAAAAACTTCATATTATCGATACTGTTCCAAAAGAAAAATACATACAGTATAGGGTAAGTTTTGACTGGCTTCCGAATAAAAAAACGCAAGGATATTTGTTGATCCCAAAGGAAGAGGGAATAAAGCCCGCAGTGATTACCGTTTTTTATGAACCAGAAACGGCTATTGGTGAGGGGAAAGCGGACCGTGATTTTGCTAGGCAATTGGCCAATCGAGGTTTTGTGACATTATCAATAGGAACGAAGAAGGAGTCAAAGAGTGGTATATATTCTTTATTTTATCCTTCCTTGGAGGATGCCCAGGTACAGCCCTTGTCGATGTTGGGATATGCAGCTGCGAATGGTTGGCATGTTTTGGCCAAACATCCAGCTGTAGACCCTACCAAGATTGGGATAATGGGACATTCATTCGGAGGAAAGTGGGCAATGTTTGCTTCAAGCTTGTTTGATGGATTTGCTTGTGGAGTATGGTCCGATCCCGGTGTTGTGTTTGATGAGACTAAAGGGGCTGCCGTAAACTATTGGGAACCTTGGTATCTGGGCTATTATCCGCCACCTTGGAAGAATACTTGGAGTACATCCAGTTTGGAAAATGAAGGGAAAGGACTGTACACAAAGTTATTAAAGGAGGGATATGATCTTCATGAATTACATGCATTAATGGCTCCGCGGCCATTTTTGGTCTCAGGAGGATCCTCTGATCCTGTTGATAGATGGATCGCATTGAACCATGCCATAGAAGTCAACAAACTATTGGGATATGAAAACAGGGTGGCAATGACAAACCGTCAAGACCATTCACCAAATAAATATTCCAATGAGCAGGCTTATTTATTTCTTGAATATTTTTTGAAGCATAAGTGAGAACTACGGTAGTAATTGAAAATAAACAGGAGGATGAACAGACGATATTTTTTACGACAAGGAGCAGCTGCAATAGCATCTATGAGTTTATTACAAGGTTATTCCATGAAAAACGAGATGGGAAAGAATAGAAAGCATTTAGAAATAAGAAACGGATATTCAAATTTTAATAGAGAGAAACTACTATATCCATTTGGTTTTAAAGGCGGATACCTAACAGAGCTTTGGCAAGTGGCTACCCTGATAAAGGACTCCAATGGAAATGCAGGTCTCGGCCTAGCCACTCAAAGTGTACTTTATGGCGATGCCAAAGTGTTTGCCTCAAATTCGGAAGCCGGAGGTAATGCACAAATGTTTGTTATTTTGAATAAAGCAGTAGACAAATTGAAAGGGAGCTCCTTCGAATCTCCAATTGCTGCGATCGATAATATTCTCCCAGAAATTTATGAAGAGGCAAAGTGGTTAACTGGACATGCGGATTTGAACATCAACTTTGTCTATAATGCCCTAGTAAGCATTGATAATGCCCTTTGGATGTGTTTTGCCAAAAGAAATGATACGCTAAGTTTCAGAGAGGTATTACCCTTGGACTACCGGGAAGCGCTTTCATTCAGAAATAAAAAGGTAGCAGTCATGTACCAAGTTTCATATGGAATGAACTTATTGTCCATCAAAAAGGCCGCTGAGGATGGTTATTTTGTTTTCAAAATTAAGACAGGACAGCCTGCTACGGAGGAAGAAATGCTTCAAAAGGATAAAGAACGTTTGCTTGAAGTTCACGGGGTATTGAAAAACTTTGAGTCTGATCAAACCACTTCAGGGAAACTATATTATACAATGGATGCCAATGGTCGCTATAATAATAAGAGCTCAATCCAATCTTATCTAGATTATGCTAAGAAAATTGGTGCATTCGAACATATTCTTCTTTATGAAGAACCTTTTAATGATAAAAATCAAGAAAA
>NZ_BAAHAP010000154.1:0-7475 GCF_054777495.1 Echinicola sediminis
CATGTTTGGAAATAGTTATTGGTTATATTGGGCGCTCAGAATTCATGATTCGATGTTCACTATTCTACATTTATCCTGATCAGAAATTAAACCATTAAGAAATGAAGGGGTTAAGGGCATTAAGGTTTTTGAGAGAGGTCTTGTATAAACCAATACATTCTTTCTTCATTTTTAAGAGTAGTTATTGGTTATATGGAATTAGGTTATTGGGAGCGTTCAGAAATTCATGATTCGGTGTTCACTATTCTACATTTATCCTTGTCATAGCCTAAACCATTAAGAAATGAAGGGGTTAAGGGCATTAAGGTTTTTGGGTGAGGTCTTGTATAAGCCAATCCTTTCTTCCTCCATGTCTACGAGTAGTTATTGGTTATTTGGAAATAGGTTATTGGGGTGCTCAGAATTCATGATTCGGTGCTCACTATTCTACATTTATCCTGATCAGAAATTAAACCATTAAGAAATGAAGGGATTAAGGGCATTGAGCTTTTTTGATTGATGCTGCTAAGTGGCCGATTGTGACCTTCATTTTCTTAATTCCTTAATGTTTAGAAATAGTTATTGGTTATATGGAATTGGGTTATTGGGGCGCTCAGAATTCATGATTCGGTGTTCACTATTCTACATTTATCCTGATCAGAAATTAAACCATTAAGAAATGAAGGGGTTAAGGGCATGAAGTTCTTTTGATTGATGCTGCTAAGTGGCCGATTGTGACCTTCATTTTCTTAATTCCTTCATGTTTGGAAATAGTTATTGGTTATCTGGAATTGGGTTATTGGGCGTTCAGAATTCATGATTCGATGTTCACTATTCTGCATTTATCCTTGTCATAGCCTAAACCATTAAGAAATGAAGGGGTTAAGGGTATGAAGGTTTTAGAGTCATGCCTCTGTAATCCAACCCCTTAATTTTCTTAACTCCTTAATGTTTAAATTTAGTTATTGGTTATTTAGTGATTAGGTTATTGGGTCGTTCAGAATTCATTATTCGAAATTCATCATTCTTAATTATCCATTCCACATTCATAATTAACCTTACTCAACATACAGCACCAGTCCCTTCAAGTACTCTGTTTCGGTATGGTAAATATTGATTGGGTGGTCTGCTGGCTGGGACAGGTATTCCAGTATCTTTACATTGCGCCCTACTTCTATGGCCGCTGCGGTGATGGTATGGGCAAAAAGCTGCTTGTCCACTACCTGAGAGCAGCTAAAGGTAAACAGTATTCCCCCTGGTTGGATATGCTTTAATGCTTCCGCGTTCAACCTTTTGTAGGCTTGTACTGCATTATGCCTGGCTTTCATGTTTTTGGCAAATGCCGGCGGATCAAGTACAATCACATCGTAATCTTGATCGATTTCACGGATATATTTGATGACATCGGCCACTTTGGAGGCATGTTTTCCTTCCAAGCCTTCGTTTAGCTGAAGGTTCTTTTCGGTGAGCTCAATGGCTTTTGCCGAGATATCGACGGAATGCACTTCTTTGGCTCCGGCTTGGAGAGCAGCAATGGAAAATCCACCTGAATAACAGAACGTGTTCAGCACTTTCTTACCTTCACTGTAGTTGCCAAGCAGTTTTCTATTTTCCCTTTGGTCAATAAAAAAGCCGGTCTTTTGCCCCTTTTCCCAATCAATTTCATACTTCGCTCCGTGTTCCAGCACGATGTTGGTTTTAGGACTTCCAAACAAAAAGTGGTTTTCAGCTTGTACTTGGCTTTTGGAAAGGCTTTCGGCACTTTTATCATAGACAGCTTTAAGGGAATCACCATAGACTTTTTGCAGGGCCTGGGAGATTTCCTGACAGTGCTGGTACATACCGATGCTGTGCGCCTGTATTACTGCCGTACCATTGTAAAAATCAATGATCAGCCCCGGAAGCTGATCTCCTTCGCCATGTACCAAACGGTAAACAGTAGTGGACTGACTTTCGGTCAATCCGATTTTGGTACGCATCCGGTAAGCTGCCTGAAGTTTTTCCTCCCAAAACTGCCCGTCTATCACCCTTTTCTCAAAAGAGATGATCCGCACGGAAATGGAGCCGTTTTGATAATGGCCAATGCCCAAAAATTCCCCTTTGCTGCTATAAACGCTGACCAATTGCCCATTGCTGAGGTCTGACGGTGAATTGGCTATCGCTCCAGAAAATACCCAGTGGTGTTTTCTTTTTAGTGATACTTCCTTGCCTTTCTTTAAAGTGATTCTAGGATAGCTTTCCATGGTATGATGTAGCGAAAAATCCCTTTTTGTTAAGGTTTTACCAAACTCAACAAAAAGGGATTATTGAAAATTATAACTTAATGGTGGATTTTTAACCTTTTTGGTACATTTTTTCCCTCAGCTCCTTGATCTCTGCACTCTCCAAATAGTCATCGTAGCTCATACGTCTGTCGATAGTACCATTTGGGGTAAACTCCACAATTCTATTGGCGGTGGACTGTACGAAAGCATGGTCATAGGAAGACAATAGCACCGTGCCGTTAAATTCAATGATGGCGTTGTTGAAAGCGGTGATTGACTCCAGGTCAAGGTGGTTGGTGGGTTCATCCATCACCAAAAGGTTAGGATTTTGAAGCATCATTTTAGAGACCATACACCTTACCTTTTCCCCTCCGGAAAGCACGGAGGCTGATTTCAGTGTTTCTTCTCCGGTAAACAGCATCCTGCCAAGGAAAGTCCTTACGTAAGCTTCTTCCTGGTTGGAGGAGTATTGTCTCAGCCAGTCGATCAGGTTAAGGTCTGTTTTGAAATGCTTAGAGTTGTCATTGGGCAAATATGCCTTGTTGATGGTGACACCCCATTTAAATTCGCCTTTCTGCACAGGGATTTCTTCCATAATGGTTTGGAAAAACTTGTTGACCGCCTGTTTGGTTTTTGAAATAAAAGCGATTTTGTCGCCTTTATCCACCATAAGGTTCACATCGGTAAAATAAATGGTCCCATCATCTTTAAGGGAAAGTTCCTCGGTCATGAAGATCTGGTCTCCGGCCTCCCTTTCAGGTTTGAAGATAATGCCCGGGTACTTTCTGGTAGAAGGCTGTATGTCGTCCACATTGAGCTTCTCCAACATTTTCTTCCTTGCGGTAGCTTGCTTCGATTTGGCCACATTGGCAGAAAACCGCTCAATAAACTGCTGGAGTTCTTTTCGCTTTTCTTCCACCTTTTTGTTTTGATCGACTTTTTGTTTGGCGGCCAACTGGGATGATTCATACCAGAAGGTATAGTTACCGGAATAAATCTTGATTTTGCTAAAGTCAATATCCACAATGTGGGTGGATACAGCATCCAGGAAGTGCCTGTCGTGGGAAACCACGATGACTAGATTCTTAAAGTTAACCAGGAAGTCTTCCAGCCATGAAATGGTTTCGGCATCCAGATCGTTGGTAGGTTCATCAAGAATCAGGATGTCAGGATTGCCAAAGAGGGCTTGGGCCAACAAAACCCGAACTTTTTGGTTACCCGCCAAATCCTTCATCAACATATTGTGAAGGTCTTCGGTGATGCCCAGTCCGGAAAGCATGGCGGCAGCGTCTGACTCTGCATTCCAGCCATCCATTTCCGCAAATTCGGCCTCCAGTTCGGAAGCACGGATACCATCCTCTTCAGAAAAATCAGCCTTCATATAGATGGCGTCTTTTTCCTCCATAATGGCATAAAGTTTTTTGTGGCCCATGATCACGGTTTTGAGCACCTCTACTTCGTCAAATTCGAAGTGGTTCTGCTTCAATACCGCCATACGTTGGCCGGGGGTAATATTGATACTGCCAGAGGTACTGTCCTGATCCCCTGATAGAATCTTCAGAAAAGTGGATTTTCCGGCACCATTGGCGCCGATCACGCCATAGCAGTTGCCCGGTGTGAATTTAAGGTTTACTTCATCAAAAAGGGTTCGTTTTCCGAACTTTAAAGAAAGATTATCAACTGATATCATGAATTGTTTCGCTTCTGATTTTACAAGTGGCAAAGATACAAATTTTATTGGGCTGCAAAATGAAAAAATCCCGCTGATTTAAGAAAACCAACGGGATCAATTGACTATTGATACGGCTATCAATCAATTAAATGGCCATAGAATGTCTTTTTTCATCTAGGGCCTTTCTTTTTCTTTCAGACTTTTTTAAATGGGTGTCCACCACAAGCGTCAGCAATCCCCCAACGGCACAAAAGCTCATCATGATGACCATGGGATTGGCAGTGCCATTGTGGAAGATGCTCACCGCAGCAGATACAACACCTCCCATGGCCATGCGCATACTACCCATCATGGCCGCTGCACTTCCTGCGTTTCTGCTGAAAGGTGCCAAGGTCAAAGCTGCGGCATTGGGGTTACACAGCCCATGTCCCGTAAGGAAAATGAACATCATACCGATCAAGGTGAATACATTGAACCAATTATTATAGACTCCGATGATCATAATGAAACCTACGATGGTCTGATAGGTCAGTGCCACTTTGATGACCTGTTCACTGCTGAATTTTTTAAGCAGAATATGGTTCAGCTGCGTGGAACCGATCATAGCAGATGCCAACAGCGCAAATATCCATCCGTATTGCTGTTCTGTCACTCCGTAGATATTCATAAAGACATCCGCAGAACCGGAGATATAGGCAAAGGGAGCCGCACCGGCAACACCACCAATAAGCATATAAACCAAGAACTGGCGGTTTTTGGCTACTTCAATGTACTTCTTAAGCACCTGTTTTGGTCGGAGAGAGATCTCCTGATCCGGTTCTGCCCCCTCCGGCAAAAAGAAATAAGAAGCCAGTAAGATCAATACACTGATGCCGGCCAGCACAAGGAAAACCAAGTGCCAATTATAATGGGCCGTCACAAAGCCGCCCAGAGTAGGGGCGATCATGGGTGATACGGCAATTACCAACATCAGCAAAGCCATGGCCTGAGCAGTTTTGGTGACAGGAAAAATATCCCTGACCATCGCCTGGGCAGCAACCATACCAGCACATCCTCCGATGGCCTGCAGAAAACGCATGAAAATCAGGTTTTCCACACTATTGCTCATGGCGCAGCCAATAGAAGCCAACACATAAATGACCAGACCTATGTACAGAGGTTTCTTTCTCCCAAACCTATCCAGCAAGGGACCGTAAAAAAGCTGTCCGATAGCAATACCGACCAAATAACTGGTCAAAGAGAGCTGGACATTGGCAATATTGGTCTGCAGGTTTTCGGCAATGGCCGGAAATCCAGGCAGATACATGTCAATGGAAAAAGGGCTGATGGTACTCAATGCCCCTAAAATCAAAATAACGATAAAGTACTGTCTTTTGCTCATAGGCCCCCTGTTAAAATAACTATCCTTCTCCAACATCCTTGCAAAGCCTAAAGTTCGTTATGTTTTCGATATTGTTAATTTTTTTGTAAAAATAATTTATTTTTCATTTTTATTGGGTTCTATTTTTAGTGATTTGATAAAATTAATCTTCTTCAAGTGTTATAGCTTCAGATTAATCGATAGATAGGGTAAGTGTATTGCCAAATTTAAGTTGGAAAAATGTCAATATAAAAGCCATAAAGCTGATCAAGGAAAATCCCGATCAGCTTTATGGTTGGTTAGGGGTGTTATACGTAATCAGTTCAGTGATTTCCGTTTTTTTCCTCCATCTGCTCGGCGATTTCAGGCGAGTGGTTTTGGACGATTTTTTGAACTACTTTTTGGAGCCAAAAGAAACAAGATGCCGAAATAAGTAAGACCAGCATCCAGCTACTGGTCCATAGACCGGTCCAATCGAGCAGGTAACCAAAAAGGATGGGGCAGATAAAGCCTCCCAATCCACCCATCACACCGACCATTCCGCCCACAATCCCCACCTCATTGGGAAAGTAATCAGGGATAAAGCGGTATACGCCGGCTTTTCCTATTCCCCAGGCGATACCGATGCCGAACATAAAAATAATGTAGATCCATTTATTGGCCTGAAAGGAAATCAAAGTGGTGCCTTTGGCCAGGAGCTCTTTTTTCTTGACCTGGTCGCCTTCTTTGACGATGGGCTCCTGCCAATTGTATTTGGCAGGCAGAAATGCAGCCAGTCCCTCAGGATTTACCGTTTTCTCTTCAATATTGCCCTTAGCTTTATAGTCATAGTTATGTCCGGATACTTTGATGGAGGAGGTACCTATTTCTTCTACTGTGCCATCTGCTGAAGAAACAATTCCTTTTCCCGGGGTAAAAATGTCCATTTTGGGTACCATAAGTAAGATGGAAAGTAAAATGGACCATTTAAATACGCCGAACATGACCCTTCGGGCGCCGATCTTGTCACTCATCCAGCCTCCAAGCGCTCGGATCACCCCGGAAGGAAGGCTGAACAGGGAAGCCATAAGCCCTGCTACCACTAAACTGGTACCGTATACATTCAAAAAATAAGGTACCAACCATTGAGAGAAAGCTACAAAGCAGCCAAAGACCAGAAAATAATAATAGCCAAACCTCCATACACGGACATTTCCAAGTGGTTTGAGGACCATTTTTAGGGTTCTTGGTGGGGTGTCCGGTTTTTTGTTGATGGAGAAAATCATGAAAACCACTGCCATGGTGATCAGCACCCCGGCATAAATAAGCGGCAAATACACCCAGTTTTCGATATGCTCTCCATTATTTGTGAAGGTATTTAAAAGGGTAGGGGCAAAAAGGGTTGTCAGTGCTGCACCCGCGTTTCCCGCTCCAAATATTCCCAAGGCCCTTCCTTGCCAATGTTTTGGGTACCAGACAGAGGTAAATCCTATCCCCACAGCAAAAGAGGCCCCAGCTATTCCAAAAACAAAGCTCAAAAGGGCAAAGGTAAAAAAGCTTTGGGCATAGGGAAGTAGGAGCATGGGCACCGCGCAGATTAATAGAACGGATACAAAGACCCATTTCCCTCCATATTTGTCCGTCAAAATCCCCAGGGGCAGGCGAAGTATGGATCCTGTCAGTATGGGAATTCCCAAGAGCCAACCTACTTCCACCGGACCCCAGTCGAAAACGCCCGAATTGACCAAGTAGGTTACCATGACGCCGTTAAAGGTCCAAACAGCAAAGCAAAGGGTAAATGCGAGGGTGTTGAGAAACAAGATTCTGTGTGATGCTGGACTAATGTCGTTTTGCATTGTTTGTTAAGGTTATTTCTATCAACCAGCCGGTGCTTACTTTCCATTTTAGAAGCGAAAATGCTTGGATTTTGGCACCACAGGCTAGATGGCAAGCTGAAGTATATGGTTTATTTTTAAATCAATAAATTCAGATATTTTAATTAAACTGATTTTATAGGTTTTATTTAAATCCTATTTTATTTAATTGTAAGTAATATTTTAAATAATCGGTTGCAAATATAACGATCAATCTTGAATACTTACAGTTCGAAAGGAGGGAAAAATAATGGCAAGGGCAGGCTTAGGCCGGTTCCTGTTCAGGGATACCTTTTGAATGTAAAAAGTGATTTGGGAACTTACCCACCATTCGAAACTTTTCAAAG
>NZ_BAAHAP010000155.1:0-7390 GCF_054777495.1 Echinicola sediminis
GTATTGGGAATGGCATTACTACCCTCTCGGCTCAGGAAATAGAAGGCTTTTTAGAAAGTTACGGTCAAAAAACAGCTGAAAAAGAAATTGTCAAATTTGTTCCTGCCAGTGGGGCTGCAACAAGAATGTTCCGCGATTTGTTTTCCTATTTGGAATCGGATGATCAATCTATCACAAAACATCCTTTTGTTCAAAAATTTATTTCAAATTTGAAATCGTTTGCATTTTTCAAAGACTTATCAGAAGTACTTTCGGAAGCAGGAATGGACATCGAGGACTTGCTTAGAAAGGAAGATTACCCCACCATCATCACTTATTTACTTCAGGACAAAGGACTTGGCTATGGTAACCTTCCAAAGGGATTACTGAAGTTTCATCGATACGATGAAGGTTGCCGCACCCCTGTTTATGAACATTTTATTGAAGGAATTCAATACAGCCTTGGCAAAAACAATACTGTAAGGCTTCATTTTACGGTTTCTCCTGAACACCAGGATAAATTTGCTGATAAGGTGGACTATTTAATAACAGTGCTCAAAGAACGATTCCAGGTGAATTTCGAAGTGGGATTCTCTCAGCAAAAAAAATCAACGGACACCATTGCGGTCAACCTGGATAATACTCCGTTTACTTTGGAAAATGGGGAATTTCTCTTCCGGCCAGCTGGCCATGGCGCTTTGCTCGAAAACCTTAATGAGATCGACGCAGATATTATATTTATAAAAAACATCGACAATGTCGTTCCCGATCACTTAAAAGAAACGACCAGGAGATATAAAATCGCTATTGGAAGTCTTTTATTGGATGTACAGACAGAAGTTTTTTATTTGTTGGCTCAACTGGAAAGTTCCAGCGACACCCAACTTATCCACAAGGCAGTAGCCTTACTGGAAAACAAATTGGGCTTCAAGGTACCGGCGGATTTTGGGGAGCTATCCATTGAAGATCAAACAAAATACCTTTACAGCAAACTTAACCGACCTATCAGAGTTTGTGGCATGGTAGAAAACACAGGAGAACCTGGAGGGGGACCTTTTTGGGTCAAGGAAAAGGATGGGGCTCTTTCACTTCAGATTGGAGAAACCGCCCAACTGGACATGAACAATCCTGAGCATGTCAATATATTGAAGAACTCCTCACACTTTAACCCTACCGACTTGGTTTGCGGTGTTAAAAATTTCAAAGGAGAAAAGTTTGACTTGTTGGAGTTCAGAGATCCTGACACAGGGTTTATTACCGCAAAATCCCAAAACGGAAAAGAACTGAAAGCGCAGGAACTGCCTGGACTTTGGAACGGTTCTATGGCGGGATGGAACACCATTTTTGTAGAAGTACCCTTGGAAACTTTTAATCCTGTCAAAACCATTAACGACTTATTAAGAGAACAGCACCAATAAGTGATACCCCCTATCAAAATAAAGTCCAGATCCGAAACACTATCAGATCTGGACTTTTTTTTTACCCGGATTCCAGGTCTTGGAATTATGGTTTAGAACCTGCCAGTTGCCGCCTGACCACCAACAGATAAACCACTGTATATCAACAAAAAAGCAGAGAAAAATTCTCTGCTCTTTATTTTTGAAAACTAAACCAACTATTATTTAACTACCACAGTTAAACAAAAATAGTAATTTTTACCTGCATTCAAAATAATTTATAAAAAAGGTATGTTATCGGCTATTTTTTGTTGCTCACCTTATAAAGTATACCCAAAGCCAGGCCTTGGCTGTACTGTATTCCTGCATCCTGGTCGATATCGTATAGGTTGATACTGGTAAATGTCACATTGATCAATTCAGTGATCTTAGCCGTCAAAGTCACATCCAATCTATGGTCTATATTTTCAAATGATAGCGTCTCATAGTTTGCATACATTTGGTACCGGGATTTGATATTGAAGTTCTCGGCAATATCCTTATCCCACTCAGCAAAAACCTGTAAAGCCAACCATTCTGTGCGTACTTTATCTCCTACCGGAACCCCGTAATTATCCGGAACATTAGCAGCAATGTCGGTATTGGTCACAAAAGTCCATCGCGGAGAAAAGGGGCCTATCCGTAAGTTGAACTCATTACTTGGTTTGTATTCGATACCCAAGGAGGTGGTCAAATATCCGGGCGCCATAAAATCGGATATCAAGGTCCTTTCATCTTCTCCATAGTTATAACCTTTGGCAAACTGAGAAAGGAAATTGGCGGAGAAATAAGTTCCCCAATTTTTCGAAAGCTTATATCCTACCTTGGAATCGAAAAATATTCGGTCATTGGACTTTCTGGACTGCTCGCCTTGGTTTTTCACCACTCCAAACAGCAATTCGGCCTGGTTATCCCAAGTCCACTTTTCCTTAGCATAGTTCGCTTTTCCTGCAAGAATGGTACCTAGGGCAACTGAATTCACCCCACCGGACTTCCAATTACTACTAAATGCTGCCTGGTTGAAATTAAGACCTCCGGAAAACTCTTTCACCCAGTAAGAAGTATCACTTGCAGTTTTTACAGTATCATCGACCTCAACTTGGCCATAAGTTCCACAAACACTAGTCATCCAGATCAATACAAATAAAAATTTCTTCTTTGAAAAACGCATTTTTAATAGATTTATTAAGAAATTGAAACAAAAGCACTGTTCAAAATTATGGAAAAAGAATCTGAAAACGAATTAATCGTCAGAGATTATTTGGCTCGGCAAAGAACCAAAATGGCCAATGACCGGACCCTATTATCCTATATCAGAACAAGTCTTTACTTTTTGGTCAGTGGGACTGCCTTGGTCAAAGTAGAAGACCTGGAGAACATCAAAGAATTTGGCTATTTGTCTTTTGGCATCAGTGTTGTCTTTTTAATCATGGGATTCACCAATTTTATCACCATTCGTAGAAAAATTAAAAAAGGGCACTATGCCAAGATGTAACTTATGACAACAGAAATCATCATCGTTCTTACCATCATTGGTATCGCCCTGGTGCTTTTCCTATCCGAAAAGTTCTCCATAGACACCGTTTCCATCATGGTCATGGTCACTTTTATGGTCACGGGTGTGCTGGACTTTGAGGAAGGAGTAGCCGGCTTTAGCAACCCGGCCACCATTACTGTCTGTGCCATGTTTGTCATCAGTGCAGCCGTCTTCAAAACCGGTTCACTCAACTCCATTAACCTTATTTTTCTCCGAATGAGCCGAAACAATGAATTCATGTTTCTGCTGACCTTGATGATTTCGGCGGGGATACTTTCTGCATTTATCAACGATACAGCAGTGGTCGCCCTTTTGATGCCTACCATACTCAAGATATCCAAAGACACCCAAATCCCTCCTTCCAAACTTTTGATGCCCTTATCCTTCGGTTCATTGATGGGGGGAGTTTGCACCTTACTTGGGACCAGCACAAACATCCTTGTCAGCGGTATAGCACAAAGTAACGGACTCCAACCTTTTGGCATTTTTGAGATGAGCGGCATGGGCCTCATTTTTCTTCTCACCGGGATTGCTTACATGATGACCATAGGACGCTGGCTTGTCCCTACCAGACAGCCCTCCAGAGAACTTTCAGAGACCTTTGACCTTGGAGATTATATCACTGAAATATTTGTCACCAATAAATTTGAAGATATCGGCACCTCCATTAATACCTCAAAGTTCTTTAATGACTATAATGTGGAAGCCATACAGATCATCCGTGAAAATGGAGAAGTCATCAATGCTTACAAATACACCGTCATCAGGATCAACGACACCATTAGGGTAAGCTGTGACAAGGAAACCCTGACCAGGATCCGAAATGTCCCCGGAATAGAGCTCAAGATAGACCTAAAATTGAAAGATGAAGACTTCAAATCCCAAGGATATAAGCTGTATGAAATGGTGGTCCCGCCCAATTCCAACCTGATCAACAATACCGTAAAATCCCTGGATTTCAGGTCCACTTATCCAGGCCTGACGGTTTTGGCCATCCGGCACCGGAATGATATCCTGAACAAAAAGCTAAAGCATACAAAAATATCTGCTGGTGATGTGCTCTTAGTAAGGGGTGATGAGGATGTGGTAGGCCAAATTAAAAGGGGAGACAACCTTCTGATCATTTCTGAAGCCAATACCCCACGATTAAACTGGCGAAAAATCGCTTTCACCATGATGATTGTAACGGCAGTGATCACCCTTGCTGCTTTGAACGTACTCTCCATCCCTGTTTCTGCTACTTGTGGCGTGGTCTTATTGATCATGTTTAGGTGTATCAGTACAGAAGAAGCCTATCAAGCCATCGACTGGAAGGTACTGTTTATGCTGGCCGGAATCCTTTCTATGGGCACCGCACTGGAAAAAACCGGAGCAGCCAACCTTTTGGCGAATGAATTGGTTGAGCAACTTGACACCTATGGCCCCCAAACCATTATGAGCATTGTCTTTGCCATTACGTTTTTGACTACTAATGTCATGTCCAACAATGCCACTGCTGCGCTCTTGGCCCCTATCGCTATTTCCATAGCCAGTGCCCTGGAAGTGAGTGACCGGCCTTTTCTGATGGCCGTCACCTTTGGAGCTTCTCTTAGCTTTATGACGCCCATGGGCTACCAGACCAATACCATGATCTATACTCCCGGTAATTACAAATTCACGGACTACCTCCTTGTAGGTACACCGCTGAACCTCTTATACTGGATCATAGCCAGCATGTGTATCCCTATTTTCTTCCCATTTTAAAAATAGCCCTTCCGCTATTTCTGACTGTGCTACAATTCCTTAATTTTGCAGCTTAAACCTGCAACAATTGGAATACTTTAAAGAAGAAGCTGGAACACTGGTCAGTTTTATAATCGTCATCATCGCCTTGCTTGCCGTTGACCTTTTTGTTTTCAACAGAAAGGCCCACAAAGTCAGTATAAAAGAAGCAACACGATGGTCGCTGGTCTGGATAAGCCTGGGACTGCTGTTTGGTGCTTATATCTTTTATAACCTAGGGGCAGAAAAAGCCTCACAGTATTATACCGCTTTTCTGATCGAAAAGGCTCTCAGCGTTGACAACCTATTCGTTTTCATCATGGTGTTCAGGTTTTTCAAAGTCCCGGACATTTACCAACACAAGGTCCTTTTCTATGGCATTATAGGCGCCATAGTCATGAGGGCAGTGTTCATCTTCTTTGGTGTAACCCTGATCGAAATGAGCTACCTCCCTCCTTTTGAGCTGGCGGGAAAAACATTACATATTAATGTTGTCATGAGCCTGTTTGGACTGTTTTTAATTTATGCAGGCTGGAAGTCCTGGCAACCTGAATCCGAGGAAGAGCAGGCAGATTATAACCATTCTGTTGGGACAAAATTGATCCATAAGCTCTTCAGGGTAAGTCCTGAATTTCATCAAGGCCGCTTTTTTGTCCGGATAGATGGAAAAAGGTTAGCCACTCAATTGCTGGTTGTCCTGGCGGTAATTGAATTTACCGATTTACTCTTTGCAGTGGATTCTATCCCGGCCATTTTTGCTGTATCGGACGATCCCATCATCCTCTACACCTCCAATATCTTTGCCATCTTGGGTTTAAGGGCCTTGTATTTCCTACTGGCAGGAGCATTCGAGATGTTCTCTTATTTGAAGTATGGGCTTGCTGCTATTTTGGCTTTTATAGGGACTAAAATGGTTTTCTCTTCGATCTATCATATTCCTTCCACTTTTTCCCTATTGATTGTCGGCATCATCTTGGCAGTCTGCATACTACTCTCCCTTCGGAAATACAAACTCCAAAGGGCTTATGCCAACGTTAGAAAATAATTATCGACTCCATTTCCTCAAGATCCTTAAAGAATAATTTTACTTCTGGTAAGTTTTTTGTTCTGTAAAATGCTGAACAAATGACCTTGCACATGAAAGCCTTAGGAATTACACTGATTATTATAGGGGTATTAATGTTTATGGTATCGGGATTTTCCATTACCACAGAAGAAAACTTGATCGATATTGGGCCAATACATATCAATACAGAAAAGGAAAACAACATCAATTGGCCCCCATATACTGGGGCAGTGGCAGTACTGGCAGGTATCGGCACACTCATTCTTTCAAGAAAAAGATAGGCCCTTCGGGAAAATTCATCTCTTTTCCTTTAATTTTATGCCCAAGACCATGTCTCGAGCAGCTTTCATCCACCAATGAAAACTGCCAATTGATTGATCTAAACACTAACCTACCAAAAATTTGAAACTAGCAGCAGTAGACATAGGGTCAAATGCCATAAGACTGCAAATCACCCATGTAACCCATTATGAAAACAACATCAATTTCAAAAAAATCGAATATGTCAGGTTTCCTCTAAGGCTTGGAAAAGATGTTTTTCATGATAAAAGAATCAGTGACTTCAATCGGCGAAAATTCGTAAAGCTGATGAAAGCCTATAAGCTCTTGATCGACTTATACGAAGTGGACGACTACATGGTATGTGCCACCTCCGCCATGCGTGAATCAGATAATGGCAGAGAAATAGCTGATGAAGTCAAAGAGGACATCGGGTTAAAAATCCAGATCATTGATGGCAACAAGGAAGCAGACCTTATCAATATAGCCCTGTGGAGTTATATCGACCACAGACCCTACCTGCATATTGATGTAGGGGGTGGCAGTACGGAACTCAACATCTACCAAAACCAAAAAAAGATTGCCAGCAAATCTTTTAAAATAGGCTCGGTCCGAACCCTGGATAATGGCAAATCCCCTAAGGTGTGGAATGCGATGAAAAGCTTTATCCAGGAAAACGTGGACAAAAAACACCGCATTACTTGT
This sequence comes from Echinicola sediminis, assembly GCF_054777495.1. Classification (NCBI taxonomy): domain Bacteria; kingdom Pseudomonadati; phylum Bacteroidota; class Cytophagia; order Cytophagales; family Cyclobacteriaceae; genus Echinicola; species Echinicola sediminis. Next base: position 6,764 of record NZ_BAAHAP010000155.1, read on the forward strand.
ATTGGTACCGGTGGTAATATCAACAAGGTCTTTGAGTTGTCCAATCCCCGAAAAAACAAAAGGTACCTCGATATCAGCAAAATCAAGGAAATCAAGGCCTATCTGGAGGAGTACAGTTATGAGGAGCGCATCAATCTGCTCAACCTCAATCCGGACCGGGCAGATGTGATCATTCCTGCTTCCAATATTTACTTGGCTGCCATGGAAGCCGCAAATGCCAATAAAATGATCGTTCCCGATGTAGGCCTGAAAGACGGACTGATGAACGTGCTTTATGAACGTAATAAATCAAAAGTCGCCCCAATTTGATTTGATCAACAAAAAAGGTTCTATATGGAATACTGTGGGTAATCAAATTTAAGTTATTAAGAAGATCTAAATGACTTGATGTCCAAAGAGGCCCTTGCTTTAGCGGAAAAGATTTTTCACAATTAACAGGAAAATCAGCTAAAGCGGACAACTTAGACACTTCTGGCCCTGGGTTGGCACCCAGGGTTATAAATGTTTTGCCCTTACAGGGCTATAACCATTATTAAAAAAACAATCACAGGAGCACCCTGAAGGGGTGCTATATGGATAACCCCGGGCCTGTCTGCCCAGGCAGGCAAGACAACAAAGGAGGCGCAG